>JAVBRE010000138.1:0-7275 GCA_031548325.1 Desulfovibrionaceae bacterium | reverse complement strand
GCACCCTTCCGGCTTGCGCGTTTCTGTGGGCCCCCTCTGCGCCTTGACATTTTCCCAAAATCTTGGGGTTTTATCCCCCTTTTTCTGCTGGGGGGTCGGGTCCCCCCCCCCGGACCCCACCGCCAAGGGGCGAGGCCCCTTGGAACCCGGACCGGCGAAGGCCGCTTGCCGCGATGCGGAAAGCGGCCTTCGCTGCTGCAGGGTCAAGGGAGCTCAGTTCCCTTGCGGGGCGGTCCGGGGGGGCGGCGTCTCTTCGGCTCTGCGGGTCGTGCCCACGATCAGCAGCGCGGCGGCCACCACCAGGGCCGCTCCGACCCAGCCGAGCGGAGAAAAGAGTTCTTGCCACCACCACCAGGCCAGCAGAGAGGCGATTATGGGTTCCATAGCGGCCAGCACGGAAGCCGTCGTGGGCGGCAGGCGCTTCAATCCTTCGCCATACGCGCGATACGCGCCGAAAGTGCAGACGGCGCCGAGCAGAAGCAGCGACATCCAGGAAGAGGGGGACTTGGCGCTGAACTCGACAAAAGGCAGAAGAATGAGAGCTCCCGCCGGAAGAGCCCAGCAATAAAGACTGACGGGAGAGTATCGGCGCAGATAATGGGCGCCGAAAATATAATGGGCGGAATAGGCCAGCCCCGAGGCCAGGCCCATCAGCAGACCGTATCTGCTCGCCCCCTGCGGCAGGCCGCCGCCGGAAGAACAGGCCAGGGCCGCGCCGCCGACAGCCAGAATGACGGCGGCCGTTTTGGCCGGACTTAATTTTTCTTTGTAAACCAGGCGGGAAAATACAGCCACCCAGGCCGGAGCCGTGTAGAGCAGCACGGAAGACAGCGCCGCCCCGACTTGCTGCACGGCGACCAGATAGGTTCCGAACAGCCCGCCGATGCCGACAATGCCGAACAGCATGCACGCCGCGGCGGCGCGAAAAGGCACGACGACAAGCCCGGAACGCAGTCCGTGCAGCCAGAAGAATACAGACCCGAATACGGCCCGCCAGAAGGCGGCTTCCAGCGGCGTTGCCCCCTGTTCAAGACTGTAGCGGCCGATGGGGCCAATGAAAGCCCAGCACAGCGCCGCCAGCAGCACAAAACAGATCCCGGACCAGAGGGAAGAACGATAGGTGGCGGTGGACATGGTTATCGTTGCGTTGCCCGGTATTGGATCACAGCCTGATTGTGATCGTTCAGATTGGTGCTGAATTTGTGCGTGCCGTTGTGTCCGGTGGCGACAAAATACAAATAGTTGTGTTGTTCCGGTTCGGCCGCCGCCTGCATGGAAGCGAAGCCCGGCGAACAAATGGGTCCCGGCGGCAGGCCGGGATGCTGGTATGTGTTGTAGAGGTTTTTTGCATCATTCAGTTGCGATCTGCGAATGGGGCCGCTCTGGTTTTTGCCCAGGCCGTAAATGATGGTCGGATCGCACTGCAACAGCATGTTCAGGCGCAGCCTGTTGGCGTAAACGCCGGCGACCCTGTCCCGTTCTTGCGGCACGCCGGTTTCCTTTTCCACCAGCGAGGCCAGAATAACCAGGCGGCGCAGGGTTTCGGCGGATACGGGCGCGGGCAGGGGCGCGGCGGCCTGTGTTCTGAGCGTGGCGATGCCGCCCCCCACGCCACTGCCCGCGGTAGTGGCGTTTTGCGCCGCTGTGGCGTTGCGGGCGCTGTCGGCCGCCGTTTTTGCGTGGGCCGGGGCCGCTGTTTTTACCAGAGAATTCGGCAGAAAGAGCGGAGAACCCTGCGGCTGGGAGGCGCTTGCCGCGTATTTTTCCAGCAGCGCCCAGTTACGCTTCCAGAACATCTCGACCAGAATTCGGGCGACGACCTGTGCCTGCTCTTTGTCGGGCGTGCCGCGCGGCTTGCGCAGCATGTAGGTTTCCGGATACAAAAAGCCTTCGGCGGTGGAGAAAGGAATGCCGTATTCGCGCAAAAAGGCCGGGTCCCGGATGACGGCTTCAAAGTCCGCGGCCCGGGCAAAGCCGCCTTCTTCCACCAGGCGGGCCACTTCCCAATAGGGCAGGCCTTCGCGCAGGGCCAGGCGGTAAAGCAGGGACCTGCCGCTGATCAGGTGGCGCAGAACCCTGTCCGGAGTCCAGCCGGTGTTGAAGGAAAATTCTCCGGCCTGAATGGATCCCAGTTTTTTGTGGTATTGGGCCAGAAGGCGAAAACGCGGCACGTCGGTGATGATTTTGGCCTTGTACAACATCCAGGCGACTCGGTCGAAAGTGACGCCCTGCGGAATATCCACGATCACGTCCCTGGGGCTTGCCGTTTCGGGCGGGGTATGCAGAAAATGCCAGGCGTCGTAAGCGAGGTAGCCCCCTCCGGCCAGGAACGACAGCAAAAGAAAGACGAGCAGGCGGCGCAGAAAGCCGGAGTTGGCTTTGTCCGGAGGCGGAGCAGCGTCGGGCGGGGGTGAAGGCTTCGTGTCCGTCATGCCGGTCTCCGCCGCGTCTCGGGCAGGTTCAAAAAAGATTCCAGAATCCGGGCGGCCGCGACCGCATCCAGCCCCGCGCGGGAAGCGGAGCTTTTTTCGCCTCGCCCGGAAAGCAGGTTTTCCGCCTCAAAGGAACTGAGGGTTTCTTCCATCACAAAAATCGGCAGATCCGTGCGCCGCCGCAGTGAAGCGAGAAAGTTGCGCACCTGGCGGACCACAAGAGTTTTTGTGCCGTCGGCCGTGCGCGGCAGGCCGACGACAATGGCCTGGGGCTCTTCGGCAGCCAGGGTTTCCAGAAATTCGTTCCAGAATCGTTCCCTGGTGCTCATAACCAGGGTCCTGCGGGCGAAGGCCATGCGCCCGCCCGCGTCGCTGACCGCGATGCCCGTGCGTTTGTGTCCGTAATCCACAGCCAGGTATTTCATTCCTGATCGTCGTCCTCTGCGTCCGCCGCCGTGATTTCCACACTGCCGAGGTCAGCCAGGTCGATGGTCCGCACGCCGTTTTCATCGATTTTCAGGGTCCGCAGCAATTTGGGAAACTGCTGCCGCCAGTGCTCGCCGCAGGCCGCTGCCGCCAGAAATTCCAGAGTGTGCAGCACGGGGCGCTTTTGTTTCATGCCGATCAGCGTGCGGCCGATGCCGATCTTGCAGGAAGGGCAGCTCACAAGCAGCGGGGTTGCGGGGCCGCTTCCCGCCGTATCTGAACCCGCAAGGTCTCGGGCAAGTTGGACGGCCTTTTTCTTTCTGATTTTGTTGTAAATGGCCGGGCTGGATATGGCGCCCATGCCCGATTCGCCGCAGCAGCCGGGGCTGAGCCGCACGGCCGCGCCGGTCGCCTCTTCCAGCGCGGCGGCATACAGGGAACCGGCTTTGCCTTTATGCACGTTTGTCCATTCCGCGTGGCAAGGAGAGTGATAGAGCAGCATTCTGCCGCCAAAACCGGGAACGACAGGCATGCGGGGCAGCAGAAACTGCACGATGTCCTGGTGGATCAGGGGCTGGCCCGCCGTGCGGGGCAGGGCGTCGACAAGCAGGCTTCGTTCCAGGCCGTCGCGGCAGGACCCGCAGGCCGTCAGCAGCCAGCCGGGGGAGAGGCCCAGGTCTGATGCGCGTTCACACAGGTTTTTCAGCGATGCGGCGTTCAGGTCGCGGCCGGCTTCATACGCGTCGTGCAACCCGGCGGAAAGCAGGGGATAGCCGCAGCAGAGATGTTTTTCGGGCAGCAGCACCGCATATCCGGCGCGCAGTGAAAGCATCAGCCCCGCCAGTCCGACGGAACGGAAAAAAAGGTCGGCGCCGCAACCGGGAAAAAAGAGCACGGCGCCTTTGACATCGCCCCTGGGAGTAAAGATGGAGCCCTTGTCCAGGCGAATGACCTCGTGCATGTGCTTGAACCCGATTTGCGGCCCTTTGCCCGAAAAAAGCGGGTTTTCAAAAAGACGCCGCCAGGATGGCGGTATGACCCCGAGGAATTTGTTCTGCATGCGCTGGCCGGTGGAGGCGAGTTTCGCCGCTTTGGGCGCGCGGGTGGCGGTGTCCGCCGCCAGATAGGTCAGAATGCGTGATTTGAGCGGGTGCCCGCCCTGGTTTTCGCGCTCCAGAATGGCGCGGGAGATAAGCGCCACACCGGCCGAGTCGATTTTCACCGGGCAGACGGCCATGCATTTGCCGCAGCCCGTGCAGTGTTCCATCAGGCCGCGCAGTTCGCCCAGCAAAAAAGGGTCGGCTTTGCCCTTGTTGATCTGCGAATAATAGACGGCCTCGATCAGGGACCCCAGAACCAGGTTTTTGTTGCGCGGTTGGTAAAGCATTGAGGCTTCGGGATAGTGCATGGAGCAGACCTGTTTGCACTTGCCGCAACGGGTGCATATCTGCACGTTGGTCAAAAGGCTTATCAGGCGGTCCTTGTCTTCAATGCCGCTTTGGCGGATGTCCTGAATCAGGCGGTTAAAAGAAAAAGTGAAGGGCGCGACCGGCAGGTCCTTTTGAGTCAGTTTGGCCGGGTTCATGATGTTGCGCGGATCGCTCAGGCGCTTGACCTCGCGGATGGCGGCTATTTTTTCCGGAGACAGAAAGGCGATTTTAGTGATGCCGATGCCGTGTTCGCCGGAAACTTCTCCTCCCACTTCCTGGGCATGGAGCATGACCCGCATGGCGGTCTGTTCTGCATTGCGCAGCATTTCCGGGTCGTTGGAATTGACCGGAATGTTTACGTGGCAGTTGCCGTCTCCGGCATGCATGTGGTTGGCCACAACGATGCGGGTTGCATGCATTTTTTCTTCGATTTTGGCGATTTTGCGCGCCAGAGCCGGATAGGAGTCGCGCAGGGAACTCAGAAAAAGAACGGCCCGCAGTTCCATTTCCTGGTCCGAAAGTTCCGACGACGGCACTTCGCCCTTGATGACCTTTGAGGCATAGGAGAACTCGCGGTTCAGATCCTTTTCCTCGGCGGGAAAGCCGGGCAGCCTGCCCGCTTCCTGCAGGGCCGTGCGAAAGGATCTGGCCATGCATTCGAGGTTTATCTGCTCGATGAAGGTCACGAACTCGGGAATGGTGTCAATAGGCAGAACAACGTCCTCGTTGATCTTGAAGCCGGACGTGCGTTTTGCGATGGCGGACAGACGGTGGCGGTCTTCCCAGAACAGTTCGGCTTCTTTGTCGTCCCTGGCCACAAAAGCGGCCACGGTCTCGTTGGGTCCGCAGATGTTGATGATATGCGCGACCATGGCGTCAAGAGGATTTTCCCGGTCGCTTTCAAGCTGCAAGATCAACACGGAAATGGGATCACCCTCGTGTTCTTCCGATTTTTTCTTGTACTCGATGGCCTGGATGTATTTGCTGCCGAATTCCTCCAGAGCCGTGATCTTGACCGGGTCGTCCTGTTTGCGGCCTTCGTTGCGCAGAGCCACGATAGCCTTGATGACCTGCATGGCTCCGATCATGGAACGGCCGAAAAATTCCAGAACCAGCACCCGGCGCAAAGGCATTTGCTGATGCAGGATAAAGGTGCCTTCGATGATGATGCCGTCCACACCTTCTTTTTGCAGGCCGGGCAACCCCCCCAGGGCTTTGTTGGTGACATCCTTGCCCAGGCCGGATTTGCGCAGATCGCCGCCCGGCAGGCGGATTACGGTGCGTATCCCGCCGGAAATGTCGCGGACTTCGAAAACGGCGGTTTCATCCTCAAGTATTTTGTGGCGCGGATGCCCCATGCGCTCAATGTCGATGATTTCTCCGGTAGGGGTAACCATGCGATAGGACAACAGGTTGTCTATGGTGGTGCCGTATTCGAAGCACAGCGGCCCGCCGGAGTTTTCCGCAATGTTGCCGCCGATGGTTGAAGCGGTTTTTGACGCCGGGTCCACGCTGAAAAGCAAGCCTCGCTCGGCGGCCGCCTTGATGGCGTCGTTGGTGATGACCCCGGCCTGAGCCGTGAGGCTGCGGGCCTGCACGTCAATGGCCGTGACGGCGTTCATCTTCGTCAGCGAAAGAACCACCGTGCGCTTGCGCGCGGGAATGGCCCCGCCCGTCAGCCCGGAAGCTCCGCCGCGCGGCACAAGCGCGAACTGCATTTCGTTGGCCAGTTTGACCACCGCGCTGACTTCTTCGGCCGATGCCGGGGTCACGACCAGAAGCGGCAGTTCCATGCGCAGGTCGGTCGCATCGGTGGCGCTTTCAATACGGGAATGGGGCCTGCCGTCAATGCGGTCTTTGGGAAGCGCCGCCTCCAGTCTGGCGATGACGTCCTTGCGAAAATCCAGGTCATTGTCAAAGGCGCTCCAGAACATGGTCAGGCCTTCGGCGATGGTGTTGGCGTAGTGGTGGGCCAGGGCTCTGCGTGACTGTTCAAACTGGGCGTTCACGCTTTCGCGGACCATGTCCGGGTCTACAAAAGGGTTATAGCAGACCAGAAAAAGTTCACCGGCAAGCGCCATGGTCAGGTTGCGGACGGCTTCGGGCCATTCGGCGAACTCGTCGGAGTTGATGCGCAGAATACGGTTGACCAGCGATTCCGTGTCGATTGAAATATGCGGAGCTTTTTGAGGCATGAATTTTTCCTGTATAAACGTATCGAACTTATAAATATAAGCGCTTACCTGATGCTTGACAAGTAAGGCAAATTTCAATAACATATTGATTTCATATAATATATGCCAAGCCAGTCTTGCGGCCCAAACAACCAGTGTTTATTTGCAAAAGTAAACACAAAAATCCGTCAGGATTTTGCGCCGCCTCAGGCGGCGGAGCAAGCCGAAAACGCAGTTTTTTGGCGTAGCGATCTCAGCAAAAATAAGTCCTCGTATTTTTACAATTTGACACCAGAACAATTTCATTAAAATTGCTCTAAGAGCGGTTGCCTGGGAATTGCCCGCATTTACATTGAATCCATGAACTACGGCGCCGTGTTCTGCCGGCATGAGCGCGCCTGACCGTGTCGTCGGGGTATTTCCATCTTGATTTTATTTTTGATAATAGTTATTGATAGGCAAGAGGATCAACTATGGAACGCCGATGCAGAACAACCCGGCAACGTCTGGTTATACTTGAGAAGCTGCGTGGAGTGGCTTCCCACCCTACGGCTGACGAGATTTATGCCATGACTCGCGAGCGTCTGCCGCGCGTCAGCCTGGGAACAGTCTACCGCAATCTTGATCTTCTGGCCCGGCAGGGGGAAATCGCCTGCCTGGAAAACGCCGGTTTTCAAAAGCGTTTTGACGGCAACATGACGCCTCACCATCATGTGCGCTGCCGTTATTGCGGGCGGGTGGGCGACGTCTCGGCCTACTTTGACACGCCGCGAACATCCGGCGTGCATGCGGCGGGTTTTACCGTGACCGGCG
>JAVBRE010000041.1:0-5086 GCA_031548325.1 Desulfovibrionaceae bacterium | reverse complement strand
GGCGCAGCGCGTTTCTGTCCAGCACCGCCCCGATACGGCGCTGCCCGTCGGTAAAGACCAGGGCGGCCGGGCCGTCCCATGGCTCCATGAGCGCGGCGTGGTATTCGTAAAAGGCCCGTTTGTCCTCGCCCATGATATAGCGTTTGCCGAAAGGTTCGGGCACCAGCATCATGGCCGCATGGGCCAGATCGCGTCCGCCGTGAAGCAGAAGCTCCATGGCGTTGTCCAGCATGGCCGAATCGCTGCCCGTCTCGTCGAGCACCGGCGTCATCTGCCGCATGGCTTCGCCGAAAAGCGGCGAGGCCAGCAGAGGTTCGCGCGCGCGCATGGCGGCTATGTTGCAGCGCAGAGTGTTGATTTCTCCGTTGTGGGCCAGGCAACGAAAAGGCTGGGCCAGACGCCAGGCGGGCTGGGTATTGGTGCTGTAGCGTTCATGAAAGATGACGAAATGCGCGGCAAAGTCGCGGTCCGCCAGGTCCGGATACAGACCCGCCAACTGCGCGCCGGGCAGCATGCCTTTATATACGATGCTGCGGCAGGACAGGCTGACCACATGAAAGTCGCCCCGAGGAAAAGCCATGGCCTTGGCGGCCATGGACTCCATGCGCCGCCGGGCCGTGTACAGCCTCCGTTCCGTTTCTTCTTCCGCGCAGCCTTGCGTGTCCACCAGCAACTGGCGGATCACGGGCATGGAATCAAGGGCTGTTTGCGCAAGCGTTTCGGGCCGCAGGGGGGTGTTGCGCCAGGCGAGCGGCCGCAACCCCTCGGCGCGCAGGGCCGATTCCGCCATTTCTTCGGCCCGTTGCCGGGCCTTGTCCTCGCGGGGCAGAAAAAAATGGCCCAGGCCGTATCGTTCAGGCATCTCCCCGCTCTTTTCCGCGCAGAGCGGCCCCCAAACCCGCTGCATGAACAGGCGGGGTATGGGCATGAGCAGCCCGGCCCCGTCCGACTGGCCGGGGTCGTGCCCTTTGCCGCCCCGGTGGGCCAGACGGCCGAGAGCGCTGATGGCGTCATCCACCAGACTGTGGTCGGGCCGGGCGTCCAGGCGGGCGATGAAGCCCACCCCGCAGGCGTCGTGCTCTTCGCCAGGGTCGTACAGGGACCGGAAATTGTTCGATTGATCAAACATCGCTGCAACCTGATCGGCAACTTACTTATTGTCCGGAGGAAGGAACTGCAGTAGCCGCCCTTGAACTTCCTTTCTCCGGCGGATTTCAGCAATGCTGCCAGAGCAGCTCGCCATACCTGGGCAAGGGCCAGATGGAATCGTCCATAATTTCTTCCAACGCGTCGGCATGGGTGCGGCAGACGGCCATGAGCGGCAGCAGCACGTCGCGCGAAGCCTCGGCCCGTTTCAGGGTGCCTTCCATGGCGTCCAGTTCCGCGTGGCGGCTGTCCAGTTCGGCCAGACCGGCTGCCAGACCGGCAATCAGGCCGCGCATGGTCCGGTACAGCGTCTCTTCCGGCAGGGGCCCTTGTTCGCCAGTGGCCCGGCGCACGCTGTCCACCACGTCGCCCATCGCCTTAAGCGCCTTATAGGCGGCAGGCAGAATAGTGCCGTGCCCCATGAAGCTGACCAGCTTGGTTTCCAGGTGCACGTGGCGGATATACGTTTCCAGCAGAATTTCCTGGCGGGCCAGCATTTCGCGTTCCGTGAGCACGTTCTGACGCAGAAAGGCGTCCATGACTTCGGGACTGTTATAGCGGGCGAGAGCGGACACGCTGTCTCTGAGGTTGGGCAAACCGCGCCGGGCCGCTTCCTTTTCCCACTCTTCGGAGTAGCCGTTGCCGTTGAAGACCACGGGCAAATGTTCCTTGAACAGGCGGGCAAGAAGCTGCTGCACCGCTTTGTTCAGCGGCGCGCCTTCACTGACGGCCGTTTCCAGTTCCGTGGCCACGTCGTCCAGGGCGCAGGCCATGGCCGTGTTCAGGGCGATGTTGGCCGGGGCTATGGATTGCGAAGCCCCCACGGCCCGGAATTCGAACTTGTTGCCGGTGAAGGCGAAGGTGCTGGTGCGGTTGCGGTCCGAGACGTCCCTGGGCAGGGCCGGCATGGAAGAAACGCCTATTTCCATGGCTCCGTCCTGCCAGCCGCCGGATTCGGCGCTGCCCGCGGCGATGCCTTCGAGCAAGCGGGTCAGTTGTTCGCCCAGAAAGACGGAAATGATGGCCGGCGGGGCTTCGTTGGCCCCCAGGCGGTGGTCGTTGCCCGCGCCGGTAGTGGCCAGGCGCAGCAGCGGAGAATGCAGATGCACGGCCCGCAGCACGGCGGCCAGAAAGACCAGAAACTGGGCGTTGTCCCAGGGGGTCGCGCCGGGTTCGAAAAGGTTGTTGCCCAGAGAGTCGCAAAGCGACCAGTTATTGTGCTTGCCGGAACCGTTGATGCCGGCAAAGGGCTTTTCGTGCAGCAAACAGGCGAAACCGTGGCGTTCGGCCGTGGCGCGCAGCACCTGCATGAAAAGCATGTTGTGGTCCGTGGCAAGGTTGGCGGATTCGAACACCGGCGCCAGTTCGAACTGCCCGGGCGCGACCTCGTTGTGCCGGGTGCGCGCGGGTATGCCGAGAGCGAAGAGTTGCTCCTCGACCTCGCCCATGAAGGCGATCACCCTGGGAGAAATGGCGCCAAAGTACTGGTCTTCCAGTTCCTGCCCCTTGGCTGGTTTGCGGCCGTAAACGCTTCGCCCGGCCAGCACCAGATCCGGCCGCAGTTTATAAAAACGGCGGTCCACCAGAAAATATTCCTGTTCCGCTCCGACCATGGGGGTCACATGGGTGGCTGCATCGTCGCCGAACAGGCGCAGAATGCGCAGGGCCTGTCCGGATACGGCTTTGAGCGAACGCAGCAAGGGGATTTTGCGGTCCAGGGATTCGCCGGTATAGGAAAAGAACATGGTGGGAATATACAACGTCTTGCCCCGGCTGTTGGCAATGAGAAAGGCCGGGCTGGTGGGGTCCCAGGCCGTGTAGCCCCTGGCCTCGAAGGTGGAGCGGATGCCGCCGGAAGGCAGAGAGGAAGCGTCCGGTTCTCCCTTGATCAGGTTCGAGCCGGAAAAGACGGTGACGGCAGTGCCGTCGCCCCTGGGGGTGAGAAAAGCGTCGTGCTTTTCGGCGGTCAGCCCGGTCATGGGCTGAAACCAGTGGGTGTAATGGGTGGCCCCGCGCTCTACGGCCCAGTCCTTCATGGAACTGGCCACCACGTCGGCGTCGCCGGCCAGCAAGCTTTCGCCGAGCGCCGCCGCCTGCTCAAGACGGATGAACACGGCCTTGGGCAGGCGCTCGCGCATGGCCCGCATGCCGAACACGTCGCGGCCGTAAAGCTCCGTGAAGGACGGCAGGCCGGACGCGGCCGGAGGAACGGGATCTTCGGTGGCCACGGCCAGCCGGACGGCATTGCGAAGGGAATAGGGCATGGGAAACTCCTTTTGCGAACGAAGTAGCAACATCCATGCAAAAAACTGAAACCTGACAGTTCCTGTATTTTATCCAAGTAAAATACTTTGATATTATTTTTTATACTCCGATCAGAGGGAACTTAAAAAAAACTTTCCAACCTCGCCTTTCAGACAAAAATGTAGAAAATAATTCTTATTTCTACAAAAATGTATATCTCGGTGTGTAAAAGAAAAGATCAGTAACGAAACAAATGTTTCACTAATATTTTAATATACTAAAATAATAAAAGTATTCTTGCAAAACTATGCAAGAATTTTTTCCCATGCTGTATTTTCGCGCTGGCCCCGATGTTGCACTAGAGAAGTACCGCGCACGGCAACTCAAATATCAGACAGCGCCGGCGGCGGTTCAGTTTTACGGAGAACCATGCCTATGACCCGGACACCGGCCTTACTGGTCCTTGACGATGGAACCTGTTTTGAGGGGTATGCCCGCGGGGCCAAAACCGAAGCCATGGGCGAGGTGGTTTTCACCACGTCCATGGCCGGCTATCAGGAAACCCTCAGCGATCCTTCCTATTACGGGCAGATCGTGACCTTTACCACGGCCCACATCGGCAATTACGGAGCCAGCCCCCTGGACGCCCAGAGCGCGGCGCTGCCCGCGGCAGGAGCGGTCTGCCATGACCTCTTCCTGCCGGAAGAAGGCCCTTTTCCCCACTGGAGGGCCGCCCAATCGCTGGACCAAAATCTGGCCGCCGCCGGCGTCACCGTAATCAGCGGCGTGGATACCAGAGCGCTGACCTTGCACTTGCGCGATCACGGAGCCCGCAGCGGCATCATCAGCGCTCTGGACCTGGACAGGCAATCTCTGTCGCGTCGGGCTCGGGAACTGCCGCCCATGCAGGGCCGCGATCTGACCGGCTTTGTCGGCTGCGGCGCGCCCTACCGTTATGAAAAGGGTCCCGCCCTGGAAGCGGCAAGAGCCCCCCTGCGCGTCGCCGTTTACGATTTCGGAGTCAAACGTTCCATCCTGAAACATCTGGCCGCGGCCGGCGTCGACCCCACGGTCTGGCCCTCGCGAACCCCGGCGGCGACCGTGCTGGCAAGCAGGCCCGACGGCGTGCTGCTTTCCAACGGCCCCGGCGACCCCGGGGCCTGCGGTTATGCGGTCGCCACCGCCGCCGCCCTGTTGGGCCGCGCGCCTCTCTTCGGCATCTGTCTGGGACAGCAGATTCTGGCCCAGGCCCTCGGCGCGAAGACCTACAAGCTGAAATTCGGCCACCACGGGGCCAATCACCCGGTCAAGGATATGGACAGCGGCCGGGTGCTGGTCACCAGCCAGAACCACGGTTTTTGCGTGGACCCGGACAGCTTGCCGTCAAACGCCCGCGTAACTCACTGGAATTTGAACGACGACACCCTGGAAGGTTTTGCCTGTCCTGACAAGTCCGCCTTTGCCGTGCAATTTCACCCGGAAGCGGCCCCCGGCACCAACGACGCCCTGCCCCTGTTCGCGCGGTTTAGAAAATTGATTGAAGAATGCAAAGCAGGGGCTCTGCCCCTGCACCCCGCACGGGGCTAAGCCCCGTGGCCCCCACGGAGTAACCTGCTGTCATACTTGAAAACACCCCCCCTAAAAAAAGTTTTTGGGGATGGGTATGGGGGTCCGGGGGAAGGGGAACCCCTTTTTT
>JAVBRE010000019.1:0-16186 GCA_031548325.1 Desulfovibrionaceae bacterium | reverse complement strand
GGTTTTTCGTGCAGCAGGCAGACCAGCCCATGGTCACGGGCCGTGCCGCGCAGCACTTCCATGGTCAGCATGTTGTGGTCGCTGGCGATGTTGGCTTCTTCAAACACCGGCGCCAGTTCGAACTGGGCCGGCGCGGCTTCGTTGTGTCGCGTCTTGATGGGAATGCCGAGCTTGTACAGGCGGTGTTCCAGATCCATCATGAAAGCCAGCACCCGACCCCGGATAGACCCGTAATAGTGATCTTCCAGTTCCTGGCCCTTGGGAGGCTTCGCGCCGTAAAGCGTACGGCCCGTATCCACCAGGTCCGGCCTTTGCAGGTAAAACTGCCGGTCAACCAGAAAATATTCCTGCTCGGCGCCCAGATTGACGCTGGCATGGGTCGAAGTCGCGTCGCCGAACAGGCGCAGAATGCGCAGAACCTGTTTGGACAGGGCTTCGCCCGAGCGCAGCAGCGGGGTTTTTCTGTCCAGGCATTCGCCCGTGTAAGAGCAATAGGCCGTGGGAATGCACAGCGTCTTGCCGTTATGGCTGTTCTGGATGAAAACCGGCGAGCGCGGGTCCCAGACCATGTAGCCCCGGGCTTCAAATGTGGAACGGATGCCCCCGGACGGAAAGGACGAAGCGTCCGATTCGCCCTTGATCAGCATCTTTCCGGAAAATTCGCAAATGACCCTGCCGTCGCGGGTGGGTTCCAGAAAAGAGTCGTGTTTTTCCGCCGTGGTGCCGGTCATGGGCTGAAACCAGTGGGTGTAATGGGTGGCGCCCATTTCCACGGCCCATTCTTTCATGGCGTTGGCCACAACGTCCGCCACGGAAAGGTCCAGCGGCTGGCCTTCCTGAATGGTTTTCTGCATCCGGTTGAAAACGTCTTTGGGCAGTCGCGCGGCCATCTGGGCCCGGTCAAAAACCAAAGACCCATAAATGCTCTGCAAGGAGTCGCGGGTGTAGTCGATGCCGCGGCTCAACGGCCGGATTTTGCCGATTTCGGCGACGGTTTTTCTGCGGCATCTGGCTCTGTCGCTCATAAAGAACTCGCTTTAGCCGCAAGGCGGCGTCAAAAGGAATACGACTACATACTCCGGGAGACTTGCCCCGTAAAGTCTGAATACATGCGTCACGACTGATGGTACCGATCCATAAAGGCGCGTTCCGCCTCCACCGTGCCGATCAGGATCAATTCGTCGGAGGCGTTGATGGGAAGCGCCGGGTCCGGATGAATATGCATGCCCGCCTCCGAATGAACGGCCACCACGTTGCATTCCGTTTCCCGACGCAAATTGCTGTCGATCAGAGAAACGCCGTGCAACGCGGCGGGCGCCTTGACCCGGAAAATGTTCAGGCCTTCCGTGAGCATGAAAATACGGCCCGGCCGCAGCAGATTGGTCACGGTGTTGGCGGCCAGCGTAGCGTGGGACATGACCAGGTTGGCCCCGGCGTTGTACAGCGAAGCCACGTTACGGTCCAGCGTGGCCCGGCTGATGATCTGGATATCGGGCCGGAGTTTGCGGCAATAAATGGTCAGATAAATATTCAGGTCGTCATTGTGGGTGGTGACGATGACGGTCTGGATAGTCTCAATGCCCGCCTTGCGCAATACTTCAAGGTCCGCCGCGCTGCCCGTGATGAACCGGGGGTCGTCCCTGGGAATGCGCCCGGGACTTTTCTCCACCAGACGGAAGGGTATTTTCCGCGCTTCCAGAGCGTCAGCCACGGCCAGGCCCACCCTGCCGCCCCCCAGAATCAGCACGGAATTTTCCGCCGCGCCGTTGCTTCGAGCCAGATGCGTATCAAAGCGTTCCAGAAAGTTTTCGGTTCCCGCAAGCAACAGCACCGATCCGGCCTCGATCAGCGCATCGGGCAGGGCCGGTTTGTATTCCTTGCCGTGCCAAATGCCGACGACGGTCAGACCGAAGGCGCCCCGCAGGTCGGTTTCCTTCAGAACCTTTCCCACATAAGGGGTGTTCTGGGCCGGGGCTTCGGCTATGCACAGATGCTCGAAGCGCCAGATGATGTTCGAACGCATGGAGGAATCAAACACCCGGCGTGCCAACGATTTGCCCAGCATCCGCGCGAAATGGTAAGTGTAATTGCAACCCGCCAGACGCAGAATATCCAAAGAATCCTCATGGTCCACGCTGCCGGCCAAGGGCACGGTCGATGATATTTCCCGCACCGTGGCCGCGATGTTGGTATTTTTCAAATCGTCAAACAGAGCCACGACAAGGGAAGCCCGGTCAACCCGGGCCTGAGTGTACGTCTGGGCTGAATCGAGATCTCCCAGCATGACAGAATAACGTTTGTCGTACAGCGCAAGCGCAAGGGCGTGGTCAGGCACAAGCTGCACGTAGGGGATGGAATACTGGCGCAGGCGTTCCACCACGCTGGCTGCAATGCTGTCGACGCCGGCCACGATGACGTGTCCTTTGGTCTCGTCAGGCAGTTTCGTCGGCACCACGGCCTGGGTATGGGCTTCCAGCCAGGGCGCGTATACAAAACGGATGAAGGTGAAGGGCATGACCAGCATAAAAAGCAGCACGCCGGACAGCAGCACCACAATGCTGAACAGCTTGCCCAGATCGCTTTCAAAGGTAATGTCGCCGAAGCCCAGGGTGGACATGACGGTAAGCGTCCAGTACAGCCCGGTTATGGCGGAATAGTCCCGCTTTTCCATGATCATGATGACATGAAACAGCGCGCTGTAAACCACGATCAGCGCCAGGACGAGCAGAGCGAAACGCATCATGAAGCGCAAATTGCGCTTGTTGCTTTCCTGGGCCATGAAAAAAGCCATCTGGGAAAAAATGTATTTCATGCGGCCCACATATCATTTCGGGCTTCCGCCCTCAACCGGACTACCACCAAGAAATTTCAGAAAGAATCGCTACCCAATATTTCAAATTATTGCCGGAACGGACGCAAAAAGATAGTATCCCTGGTGAACGGCAACCGTTTTTACCGCAGAGAGAGTTTATGCGTTCACCCGTCACCCGCGTCGCCGCCATCCATGACCTTTCCGGCTTCGGCCGCACCTCGCTGACCGTGGTTATCCCCGTGCTGTCGACCATGGGCATTCAGGTCTGTCCCCTGCCGACGGCGGTTCTGTCTACCCAGACCGGCGGTTTCGACGATTTCAGCTTTGTGGATCTGACCGGCGCCATGCACGATTTTCTGGCGCACTGGCGCAGGCTTGGCTTGCGCTTTGACGCGGTGTACAGCGGTTTTCTCGGTTCTCCCGCCCAGGTGGAAACCGTGGCGGAATGCATCGCCCGCTGCCTCGCCCCCGGCGGATTTGCGGTGGTGGACCCCGTGCTGGGCGACAACGGCGTACTGGACCCCACCATGAGCATGGACATGGTTGAGGGTATGCGAAAGCTCATCAGACATGCCCACTGCATCACCCCCAACCTGACCGAGGCCTCCTTGCTGCTGGGCGAAGCTTACCCCGGCAACGGCAACATGGAAACGGCCCGGCTCAAGGACTGGCTGACGCGTCTCGCCGACATGGGACCGGAAATGGTGCTCATCACCAGCGCGCCTCTGGCGGGAACTCCCCATAAAAGCGCGGTGGCCGCCTATCAGCGCTCACGCGGGTTGTTCTGGCAGACGTCCTGTGAGTACATTCCCGCCTTTTATCCCGGCACCGGCGACACCTTCGCCAGCGTGGTCACAGGCGCCCTGCTGCAGGGCGACAGCCTGCCGCTGGCCATGGACCGGGCTGTGCAATTTGTTACTCTAGGCATCCGGGCGACTTTCGGGCATGATCTGCCCTGCCGTGACGGCATTTTGCTTGAACGCGTGCTGCCGTCTCTGGCCCGGCCCCTGACAGCAAGCACCTATACCCTGTTGGAATAACAGCCATGAACATCCCTTACGCCCCTATCCCTATGATTCCCGGCCCGGTTACCCTGCATCCCGACGTGCTTGCCGCCATGACGCGAGACTTCGGGTCCGGCCAGGTGGAACCCGATTTTCTGCCCTTCTATGCGGAAACCGGCCGAGATATCGCAGCCCTGATGGGCACGAAAAACGATGTGGTTCTGATGACCGGCGAAGGCATGCTGGCCCTGTGGGCGGCGCTCAAAAGCTGCCTGAAGGCGGGTGACGCCGTGGTCAGTGTGGGTACGGGGGTTTTCGGCGACGGCATCGCCGAAATGGCCGCGAGCCTCGGCTGCCGGGTGGAGAGCGTCTCTTTGCCCTATGATTCGACCATAGGCAACGGCGACAGTCTGGAACGCGTTGAAGCCGCCATACGCAAAGCAAAGCCGGTGATGCTCACCGCCGTGCACTGCGAGACGCCGTCCGGCACCCTGAATCCGCTGGCCGAGCTGGGCGCCATGAAAAAACGCCTGGGCGTGCCGCTTTTTTACGTGGATGCCGTGGCCAGCCTGGGCGGAGCCCCGGTTCTGGCCGACGCCTGGCACATTGATCTGCTGCTGGCCGGATCGCAAAAATGCCTTTCAGCCCCGCCGTCCATGAGTATGATCGGAGTCAGCTCCGCCGCCTGGGAGATCATGAAAAATGTGAATTACCAGGGCTATGATTCCATATTGCCCTTCCGCAACGTACAGTCCGACGGCCGTTGCCCGTACACGCCGTACTGGCACGGCGTTGCGGCCATCAACGCCGGAGCCGGGGCCATTTTGCGCGAAGGCCTGGAAGCGGCCTTTGCCCGGCATGAGCGGGTGGCCGCCCGCTGCCGCGAAGGGCTGGCAAAACTGGGCATCGCTCTTTTCACCCGGCCGGACGCCGTCAATGCCCCCACGGTGACCGCGGCCCTGGTCCCTCAGGGCGTCGCCTGGCCGGACTGGCAAAAGCGCCTGCGCGAACGCGGCCTGATCGTGACCGGCAGCTTCGGCCCAATGGGGGGCAAGGTGTTCCGCTTCGGCCATATGGGAACGCAAGCCGACGACGGCCTGATGGACAAAGCCCTCGCAGCCGTTGCGGACGCCCTCAAAGGCTGAGTCCTTTCTCCGGACACCTTTGAACCGCCGGGCGGCCTCAGGTGTTATCTTCAAAAATGGAACTGCCGACGTCCAGGTCCTGTCAGTTGCTTTTTCCTGAGCGGCTGTCCGCAGAACGCAGCTTACGCCAGAGGGTGGACCGGGCTATGCCAAGCTGTGCGGCCGCACGGCTGAGGTTGCCTCCTTCGGCCTGGAGCACGGCCTGAATGTGGTGCATGGAATATTCATGGAGCGGGGCCGTGGACTCAACACGTTTCGGCTGCGAAGCCGCGTCTTCCTCGTCCCATTTTCTGGAGTATTCGAGATAGGAAAAATGTGTTTTCAAAGCGACCTGAGACAACTGACCATCGTCGCTCAAGATAAGCAGGCGTTCCAGAAAATGTTCCAGTTCGCGAACGTTGCCCGGCCAGGATGCGTTCTGCAACATAGCCAGGCTGTCGGGGTCGAGAACAAGGTTTCGCTGATGCTGGCGCGAAAGTTTGCGCAAAAGGACTTGCGCCAGGGCCGGGATATCTTCGCGACGCTGCCGTAACGACGGCATAATTATGGGCAGGGCGTTAAGGCGGTAATAGAGATCGTTCCTAAAAGCTCCAGCGGCAACGTGGCTGGTCAGGCTTTTGTTCGTAGCCGCCACAATGCGCACATCCACGTGAATGATTTTCTGCCCGCCAAGCCGAATCAGCGCTCGTTCCTGTAATACTCGCAATAGGCGGGCCTGGATGCCAAAAGGCATTTCGCCGATTTCATCAAGAAACAACGTGCCCCCGCTGGCCAGTTCAAACAAACCGGCCTTGCCGCCGCGCCGGGCGCCGGTGAACGCGCCTTCTTCGTATCCGAACAGTTCGCTTTCCAGCAAGGATTCCGGCAGGGCGGCGCAGTTGACGGCCACAAAAGGCCCCTTGACTCTGCGGCTGGCATTATGCAGTCCCTGGGCCATCAATTCCTTGCCTGTGCCGGTTTCACCCATAATCAGCACGCTGGCATCGGATTGAGCGTAAGAGTGAGCGGCTTTGCGCAGTTTCTGCATGCAGAGGCTGGACCCGACAATATCCTCAATCCTGGCGGAGGCGGTCAGGCCTTTGCCTTCAAGAGTGTCACGCGCCAGGCGTTCCATGCGCCTGACCGCGGAAATATCCTGAAAACAAACGACGGCCCCTATGTTCTTTTTGTCGTGCCGCACAGGAACCCTGCGGCAGAGAAGCGTGTGTCCTTTAATTTCCACCCGGACCACGGGACCGGGATGATCTGCATATAAAACGTCGCGCAGGCCAAGCTGGGGAATGATCGCCTCGGACGGCGCACCGAGAACATCGGTCTTCTCCACGGACAAAAGGGATTCGGCCACCGGATTCACAAGAACGATCCGTTCCTCTTTGTCAATGGCGATGATCCCCTCCTGGGCCGTGTTCACGGCGCCGCGCAGCACCTCTGTGTTTTCAAGCCAGGCAGATTGCAGAGCCAGGATGTTTGAAGCCTCTTTGACGGCTTTTAGTATGGCCTCTTCGCCGCTTCGAATGGCCACGCCGGCAAGACCGAACAAACGGGCTTTCTGGATCAGGCCGAAATTGCCCACCACGTAGTTCACGCCTTCGTCGGCAAAGGATTGCAGGGTGCTGAGGGCTTCATCTACGGAGGCTATTTCACGATGCCTGAGTTCCATATTGATGAATCTGCCAATTTCCTCACAACCGGATAGAAAACCCTTAAACCCCAGAACGCCCACAGGGCCCCCGGTATGCTTAAGGCCGGCCAGAGCCCGCATGACATCAAAAGGACTTACGTCAACCCTGACAATGGGCACGCCGAGGGAGGCGGGGAAGGTGGTCACAAGCTGCCCCCGGCCGATAAACGCTTTAGCCCCTTTAGTGATGGCCGCGTGGACCGTGGCGATTTCATTATCCATTTCGCCAAAAATCAGCGATACAGGCAGGGTGTGCTTGTGGATGGCGGCCTTGGCCACTTCGTAGAGTTCAGGGTTGGCGGTGATGAACGCTATTGCATGAAACATGACATGCCCGTGTTGTATTAAGGATGTGCTGGCAAACGGCGTTTTTTCCCGCTGCCGGCGTCGGACTCTTCCCGCGCAAAGCTCATGTATGGCCTGATACACTTCGCTCCGCCCGGAATTCGTCTTTCTTGGCAGCGAACAAAAATTCCCATCAATCAGCACACCTTTAAGAAAATCATTTCGTGAAAAGAGCCACAGGTTGTTTTAAAATAGATCATAGGTTGAAGTATTTTGCAACATATTGAAATTCCGCCGGGACGCGCGTATCTCCGGGCGCAGGGTATTTAGAAAAAAAACCTGTAATTCAGTGATGTTCAGCAAGCGCAGAAAGAATGTTCTATTGGAACAAGTTTTGCTGTTGTCAGACTACTACCAGCGCATACTGCACGGCGGTGTGATGAGCGGCTGGCAAAACCATAACACTCTGTCACATGTGAGGAAAATCAATGAAAAAATCCTTTTTGTTGCAGCGACTTCTGGTTTGTAGCGTTGTTCTGACCCTGGCCTTGCCGCAGGCCGCGTTCGCCGCAGGCAAATTCCTTTCCATCGGTACCGCGAAAATCGGCAGCACTTGGTATCCTATGGGTGCCGGGCTTGCCGACGTACTCAAAGGAAAGATTCCAGGGTACCAGATTTCTGTAGAAGAAACTTCAGGGGCCGATGAAAACGCCCGCCGCATTATCAAGGGGGATATGGAGGTTGGGTTTGCCGTGGTGCCCACGGGCATAAGCGCTTATGAAGGAACGGGGCTCTATGAAGGCAAGCCGAAAAGCGTCTTGGCTTGGTTTTCTCTGGAAAACCGGTATCAGGCGAGTTTGTCGCTGGCTTCAAGCGGCATAAAAACAGTCAACGACATCAAGGGAAAACGAGTCGGCATCGGTTTGCAGGGCTCGGCGAACTACTTTGACGGACGCTATTGGCTATGGGCTCATGGTATAGAACTGACAGACGTCAAACCATTTTATATGGGCCAGGCTGAACAGGCCGCTGCGCTGAAGGACGGACGCATAGACGTCATGCTGTGGACAACCGGTGTGCCGTCGGCCACCATTCAGGAACTGGCCATAGCCCGTGACCTCAATTATATCCCCACCACCAAGAAAGGGGCGGAGAAACTACACGCCCAGTACCCCTATTATTATAGCGTGACTTTGCCCGCCGGCTCTTACAAAGGTATGTCCGCGTATCCGACAATTCTTAATAATTCCTTGCTGATTCTAGACCCCAAACTTCCAGAGGATGTGGTGTACAAAATGACCGAAGCCGTGTTCTCAAGCCTTGATAAGCTGAAAAACATCCACCCGGTTTTCAAAACCCTTGAATTGGACAACGCCATAGCCGCCACGCCGATTCCCCTGCATCCGGGCGCATTGCGCTATTTTAAGGAAAAAAAAGCAAAGGGAGTGGAGCGTTTTTTGAAATAAACCACTGCCTGCCAGCCGGATTCAAGGGCGGGGAAAAAACCTGCTCTTGAATTTCCTGCGTCCATTTCTCTATTCAAGCTAACGTGCAGCAACCGAGAGTGCAATATGTACAACCTTCGGCGATGGATAGTGTTTGGCACCGGTGTGGCATTTTCCCTGTTCCATTTATATACGAGCGGCTTTGCAAGCTTGCCGGACCAGCTTATGGGGGCATGGCACCTTGGGTTCATCATGGTTCTGGCCTTTCTCGTCATCCCCAAGCGCGGCGAGACGGCGAAAAAATCCTGGGACACGCCCGTAGCCCTGTTTTTGGCCGCCTCGAGCGTCCTGGTGGCTGCGTATCTTATCGTTACCTACGAGTCGTTCATCCAGCGTGTGGGCCAGGTGACGAAACCCGACATCGTGTTCGGGGTGATCATGGTCGTACTGGTATTAGAAGCTGCGAGGCGGACCGTGGGCTGGGTCATTGCGCTTATCGCGGTCGCCTTCCTGTGTATGGGACTTTTGGGGCCGTATCTTCCAGGTTTCTTGGCCAACCGCGGCTATTCCGTCGAACGTATCGCTTATCAGATGTATATGACGACCTCGGGCATATACGGCGTGCCGCTGAATGTCTCAGCCAACATGATCACTCTGTTCGTCATTTTTGGTTCGTTCTTGGATCACTCCGGGGCGGGCAAGATGTTTATCGACGTGGCTTTTTCTTTGACAGGCCGCTCGCGCGGCGGTCCGGCCAAGGCGGCGGTGGTCAGCAGCGCTCTGATGGGAACTATTTCCGGTTCGGCTCCGGCCAATGTCGCTGTAACCGGCACGTTCACCATCCCGCTCATGAAACGCGCCGGGTACAATGCGACAACCGCCGGCGCTATTGAAGCCGTCGCTTCCACTGGCGGTCAGATTATGCCGCCGATCATGGCTTCCGCGGCATTTGTCATGTCGGAGCTTACAGGCATTCCGTACATCCAGATTTGCATAGCTGCCGTTCCTTCGGCCTTGCTGTATTTTGTAACCATATTCGCAATGGTGCATTTCAGCGCCATCAAACTGGGCCTGCAAGGCACGCCAAGCGCGGACCTGCCGAACTTTGGCGATACGCTGAAGCAGGGCCTGCACCTGGTTTTTCCGTTTGGTGTGCTTGTGTACATGCTTTCATCCATGTACTCGCCGGGTTTTTCAGCATTTTGGGCTGTTGTGGCCACGATCGCCGCCTGCATGATGCGCAAGAACACCAGGCTGGATTTGAACGGCTTTCTGATCTCCTTACGCGACGGCGGGGTCCGCATGGTTGAAGTGGCTGTTACCTGCGCCGTCGCCGGGATTATCACCGGGATGATCAACCTGACCGGGCTTGGCGTCACCATTTCCAGCATCCTGATATCCGTTGCTGACGGAAGCTTGTTTATCCTGCTTTTGCTCACCATGTTCACGTCCATCGTACTCGGCATGGGCATGCCCACGGTAGCCGCGTATCTGATGCTGGCCGTGCTTGTGGGACCGGCCCTGACCGAAGTCGGCCTCAGTCAGATGCAGGCGCATTTTTTCATTCTGTATTTTGGCACCGTTTCAACCATCACCCCACCAGTGGCTCTCGCGGCATTCACGGCGGCGGGCATTGCCGAAGCCAAACCCATGCAGGTCGGACTCAAGGCCGTTGTTTTCGGCATCGCGGCGTATATCGTGCCGTTTATGTTTGCCTATAACGAATCCCTGCTGTTTCAAGGGCCGCTGCAGGAGACTTTTTTCGCTGTGATTACCGCCCTCATCGGGTGCTGCGGGTTGGCCGCCGGGTTGCAAGGACAACTGATTACTTTATGTAGGTGGTTGGAACGATTTATTTTGGCCGCAGGGGGGCTGGTGCTCATTATACCCGGCTGGCGCACGGACTTGGCGGGCATCGGGCTGATCGGACTTGTCTGTCTGATCCAATGGCGCAGAGTGCGGGCAAATAAAGTGGCGCCGATTGCCGGCCAGGTTGGCCACACCGTGAACCAGCGTGGAACAGATACTCAACATGACGAAAATCGCGAACTATTCAGGTAGGGAATTATGACAAAGACAATCATCACCGTAGCCCCCAACGGCCAGTGGCCCAACAAGAAGGAGAACCCCGCGGTTCCGTATGACCCCGAAGAGATTGCCGGGGACGTTGTGGCCTGCTGGGAGCGTGGAGCCGCCATAGCGCATCTGCACATGCGCGATGAACACGGCAATGGCTCATTGAACGTTGACCGGTTCCGACAAACAATTAAAATTATTCAAGATCGTTGCGATATCGTCATTAACATCACTACGGCAGGGCTGCGCGGGGCTTCCAACGAGGTCAGAATTCAGCCGGTCAGAGAATTGCAACCAGAAATGGCGTCTTTCGACTGCGGGTCCATGAACTGGGGGAATAAAAACGTCTTTCTTAATCCGCCTGATTTTTTGGAATCTTTAGCAATGGTCATGCTGGAAACAAATACCAAGCCTGAAATTGTAATATTTGACAGCGGCATGATCAGCAATGCTTTGGGATATGCGCAGATGGGCATTTTGCGCGAACCGTTGCATTTTCAGTTTGTACTTGGCGTCAGAGGAGGCATGGAAGCCGACGTGCAAAGCCTCATGTATCTCAGGCAGGCTATCCCGGCGAACGCCACCTGGAGCGCCTTTGGCGTAGGAAAGGGGCATCTGCCGATCCTTTTGGCCACCCTCGCGTTGGGTGGGCATATTCGCGTTGGTCTGGAAGACAATCTGCTGTACGCCAAAAATGTTCCCGCCACAAACATGAGCCTTGTGGAGCGGGCAGCCCGCCTGGTTCGCGAGGCCGGTCGTGAAATAGCGAACCCGGCAGAAACAAGGGCTATTTTGGGACTGCGTTCGTGAGCTGCGTGGATTCGCAAAGCACAACAAAAAAACACCGGTCGGAAACCACGCTTTCCGGCCGGTGTGATTCCAGGGCATTTTACGTTTGAAATAGTCGCTTAACGGCGAGCCAGATTGAATATGAGAACGCAAGCCGACGACGGCCTGATGGACAAAGCCCTCGCAGCCGTTGCGGACGCCCTCAAAGGCCGACCTGGCCCATCAGGAAAGAGGATCGCGGCCCGGTAAAAAATTACGCAGGATGGCGTACAGTTCGTCCGTGTCCAGCGGTTTGCCTATATGCTCGTTCATGCCCGCGGCGAGACATTTTTCAACGTCTTCACGGAACACATTGGCGGTCATGGCCACAATAGGTATGGTCGCGGCGCCGGGCACATCCAGGGCGCGAATGCGGCGGGTGGCTTCAAGGCCGTCCACTTCCGGCATGTGGATGTCCATAAAAATCATATCGTACAGACCGCTGTTTTCCTGATACATGGCGACCGCCTGGGCGCCGTCTTCCGCGCAGTGCAGTGTGATCCCAGTGTCTTCAAGCAGCGCCTGGGCTATTTCGCGATTGATCTCGTTATCTTCGGCCAGAAGAACGGTACGGCCCGGAAAACGCGGAACCGCGCTTTTCACGTATTCTTCGTCGGTTCGCGGCATCGCGCCCTGACCGAGGCATTCATTGATCGTATCCACAAACTGAGAAAGAAAAAGGGGTTTCTGAATGAAGCGGGTGATGCCCACGGACCTGGCGTCCTTTTCCACATCACTCCAGGCGGACGCCGATATCATGATGATGACCGGATTGACGCCGGCCATGCTCCGGATTTCTTTCGTCAGCTCAATGCCGTTCATGAGCGGCATCATCCAGTCCACAAAAATCATGTCGTACGGTTCGTCAGCGTTGCGGATCATGGCCAGAGCATCTTCGCCGCTGGCCGCTATATCGCAATGCAGCTTCATGGCCCGCATGGCATGTTCGATATATTCCCTGGTTTCCGGCGAATCGTCTACCGCGAGCAGGCGCAGATCTTCCCAGCGCACGCCCGGAGAAAGACAGACAGGAGCATCTTCAAGCCCGCGCTTGACCTGAACGGTGAACTGGAAGGTAGCCCCCTCTCCCAGTTCCGATTCGATCCAGATGGCGCCACCCATCAGTTCCACAAGTTTTTTGCAGATGGCAAGGCCGAGACCAGTGCCGCCGAAGCGCCTGGAAATGCCGCCGTCGGCTTGTTCAAACAGGTGGAACAGCCGTTCCTGCTGATCTTTCGCTATACCTATGCCCGAGTCGCGCACGCTGATGTGCAGGGTGCATATGCCGGCTCTTTCCGCCGTTTTCTGAACGGAAAGGGCAAGCAGGCCGCCTTCGGGAGTAAATTTTGTGGCGTTGGAAAGCAAATTGGTGATGATCTGGCTGAGCCGCTGTTCGTCGCTGATGATGTTGCGGGGCACGTCCATATCGACATTGATGGTCAGAATCTGATTTTTTTCCTCCACCTTGAAATTAATCACGTTGGTGACCCGCATGAGCATCTTTTCAAAATTGAATTCGGAATACGAAAGCTCGAGCTTGTCGGCTTCGATCTTCGAAATATCCAGAATGTCGTTAATCACGCCCAGCAGATGCCGCGAAGCGTCGGCTATTTTGTCAAGACAGTATTCTTTGCGTTCAGGGCTGTTCGAAGCTTTGGCAATGTTGGTCATGCCGATGATGGCGTTCATGGGCGTGCGCATTTCGTGGCTCATGCGGGAAAGAAATTCGCCCTTGGCCCTGCTCGATTTTTCCGCCTGTTCCCTGGCTTCGGTCGTTTCCCTTTCCAGACGGACTTTTTCAGTCATGTCCGTCGCAACGCCCGCTATCCTCCGGCCGTCATCCATGGTGAAAATGGAAAAAGCCAGCATTTTGGTATCGCCGCCTCTGCATCTGACAGGCAATGTCAGATCCATCTTGCCCAGTTCCAGCACCGCGGGCAAATAAACCTCTTCAAGGTTCACGAGCATGTCTCCAGCAAAAAGGAGACGCAAACCGCCCTTCATCAGTTCCTCACGGGTGTACCCGGTCATTTCAAGAGCGCCGTCATTAACGTACTCTTGTTGAAACTCCCGATTCATATAAAAAATAAACTGCGGTGAACTGCTGACAATGGAAGATACGCGTAAAAGTTGCTCTTCCGTCTGATGGCGACCGATAACGCCACCCAGAACGTTACTGATCAAAACGCCCAAATGGATGTCGCTGCCTGTCCAATCGTAGACTTGCTGCGTTTTTACGATGCTTAAAATCCCCCAAACCCTGTTCGCGACATAAATGGGAAACATCAGAAACGACTTGATGCCGTGTTTCGCCATGTCCTGATATTCAGGATTGGCGCTCACATTGTTCATCACCACATAGGGGAATTTCTTGGTGACAATTTGCTCGTAAAGCGGAACGCCGTCACTGAAATCCAGAGGAAAACAGGCCTCATTCTCGGATTGCAACGCTTTGTCGCGCCACTGGAATTGAATAGGCAACGAGGCCCCCCCCTCGTGGTGGCCCAGTCTGATACGGTCCACGTTCATAAATTCGCCCACCAACTGTAGTGAGCGATTGATGGTGGTCACCATGTCCTCATTGGCGATAAAATTTTGAGTGATGCCGGACATGAGTTCTTGCTGGTCCAGGCGCCTTTGCAGTGAAACCGCGGCCAACTTGCTCTCCGTTATGTCCACGGAATGCTGCATGTGCACCAACTTGCCCCCTATCCAGGGGATCAGTCTGTCACTGTTTCTGTAATAACGTTTGGTGACCGTATTGTGCTCTTCCCACACGATGGTTTCGTCGGGTTTTACGGCCAGCTTGTAATTCGGGCAAAAGGAGCAACGGGCCGCTTGTCCTTCCTGCAGCACTTTCCAGCAGGTTTCGCCGACGCCCGCCGAAACGATGCCGAAATGATCGCGCATCTTGTCGTTGATAAAAAGGATTTCGTCCGTTTCCGGGTCGGAAACATAAACATAAGCATCCAGGCCGTTGAGAATGCTTCGTAAAACACTGATGGAAGCATCAGTCTCTCTTTCTTCTGTCCGAGATTGAAGCGAGCGCGAAGGGAAACGTCGTGCCGGACCAGCCATATATTTCTCCATCAGATCAAAGTGCGCGCATCGTATCTCATGGCAAAGGAATGTTCAATCTCCGCATGTCCGGGCGGCGCAAGAAACCTGGAGACCGCACCCTTTTTGCCGCTGGCACGCTTTCTGCTTTTGCTTCCCCCAGGGAAGGATTTTCCCGGTGCATATCTTGCCGCGGGCACACAAGGAAGTGCGCCCCGGCGAAAAAAAGCGGGAGCAGATCCCATGATGAGTTCTTTGTATATCGGAGCCACGGGCCTCGTCAGTCTGGGCGAGGGCATGAGTTCCATATCCAACAACATCGCCAACGTGAACACAGTTGCGTTCAAGTCCGCCATGATGCTGTATGAGGATCTGACCAGCGCCACTGTCGCGTCGGCCAGTTCCAACAGCATCACCAACCTGTCCCAGAAAGGGCTCGGCGTTTCGGTTGAAACCAACCGCACCATGTTCCAGCAGGGAAGCTTCATGGCGGGCAGCGAACCCACCGATATGGCCATATCCGGCAAAGGCTTCTTCGGCGTCCAGTTGAACGGCGTCACGGAATACACCAGGGCCGGCAACTTCCGCTTTACCAAAGAAGGGGACCTGATCGACCCCAGCGGCTACTCTCTGCTGGCCAATAAAATCACCGACGGCGTGGTGTCGGATGCCGCAACGCCGGTTAAACTCGACTTCAGCGAATCCGGCCAGGGCTATATGGCTCCCAGGGCCACCACCTCCCTCACGCTGATCGAAAACCTGGGTATGACCGCAGCCCAGACTTCGGATGCCTCGAATCCTTTTTTCAGCCTGGCAACCGCCTGGGACGGAACAAATTCTACGCCCCTCTCCTCTTCCCAATACGGATACACGGAAACGCTGCCGGTCTATGACTCCACGGGCGCGCTGCAAACGATGAACGCCTACTATGACTATGTGGGGACATTCGACGGTAAAAAAGTCTACCAGTACACTCTGGGAACAAACCCGGAAGAAGACGGATCCGCCGCTGCGAACACAAAAGGCGCGGGTCTTTTCGCGGCCGGCACCATAACTTTCACGTCCGATGGGGATATCGCGGACATGACCATGTTTGTGCCCCCTTCCGACGGAAACACGGCAAATCTTTCCGACTGGACGCCGGCATCGTTCGGCGAAAACGGCTTTCCTTCCTTTGCCGCCTCTTTTGCCGGGGCCGCCCCCCAGGCCATCACCCTTGACCTTGGCCTGCAATTGAACGGCGCCTGGACGAACGACTATTCCTCCGCCGCCGCCGTTAACGCCGATCCTTCCGGGTTGTACACAAAAGCGGCGCGCGAGGTTTCCGCCGCGCACAGCACCAACTACGCCGGTTCGTCAGCCAGCGTGACCTCCAGCCAGGACGGATACGCCGAAGGTCATCTGACCAGCCTGACCATCGACGGCGACGGGTATATGACCGGCAAGTACAGCAACGGCCAGGATCAGGACCTGTACCGCATCCCGCTCTACCGCTTTACCAGCGAAGACGGTTTACGCCGTGAAGGCGGCAACCATTTTTCCGCACCCGCGGCGGCGGGCAATACCGAGTCGGGCTTTCCGCAAACGGAAAACTTCGGCAGCCTGGCGGAGCTGTCGCTTGAACAGTCCAACGTTGATCTGGCCAAAGAGTTCACCAGCATGATCATCACGCAGCGCGGTTTTCAGATGAACAGCAAAATAGTCACGACGTCCGACGCCATGCTGCAGCGGGCGCTTGAGCTGAAACGCTGACCTTTTCCCCTTCGGGCTTGACGCGGACGGGGCTCTTCCAGCGGGAAGAGCCCCGATTGTATTTTATGCCATGTGCAATATCAGATATATAATATCATAAG
>JAVBRE010000047.1:0-4621 GCA_031548325.1 Desulfovibrionaceae bacterium | reverse complement strand
CATTCTGGCGCCCACCTGCGGAGCTTGCCTGGGCCTTCATTCCGGCACCATCGGCAAGGGAGAGGTCTGCGTTTCGACAACGAACCGGAACTTTATCGGGCGAATGGGGAGCAAGCATGGTGGCGTCTACCTTGCCTCGGCCGCCACTGCCGCCGCCACGGCCATTTTCGGCAAACTCTCCGATCCGCGGAAAGTTCTGTGAATGGAGGCAGACAAATGCAGCACCTGAAAGGCGTCGCTCATAAATACGGGGACAACATCAACACGGACATCATCACCCCGGGCAAATATATGGAGCTTTCCATCGAAGAGATGGCAAAGCACGTCATGGAGGGAATTGATACGGAATTCGCTGCCAAGGTCAAAACAGGAGACATCCTGGTGGCCGGGGACAATTTCGGTTCCGGATCCAGTCGCGAGACAGCTCCGCAGGCGTTGAAAGCCGCAGGGATTTCGGCCGTTGTCGCAAAATCTTTTGCCCGCATTTTTTATCGCAACGTCATCAACATCGGCATGCCCGCCCTGGAAATCCAGGAAGCCGAGAAAATCAAAGACAGGGACGAACTCGAAATTGATCTGGCGGAAGGGGGCATCCGTAATCTTTCCCAAAACGAGATTTACCGATTTGTTCCGCTGCCTCAGCGTTTGGTGGACATGCTGAACGCCGGGGGGCTTGTAGCCCAGATTGAACAGGAAAAACAGAGGAGCAGGAAATGAATCCGGATATGGAAAGCATTCGTTGCAGCATTGTGCGCGGCGGCACCAGCAAGGGCGTATTTTTTCTGGAAAATGACCTGCCCAAACAACAGCCCCTGCGGGACAAGGTGATCCGGGCCGCCTTCGGCGGCGTAGATGTGCGCCAGATTGACGGACTCGGCGGGGCCGACGCCCTGACCAGCAAGCTGGCAATCATCGGCCCGCCAACCCGTGAAGACTGCCATGTGGACTACACCTTCGGCCAGGTGAGTTTCACCGCGCCGCTGGTGGACTACAAGGGAAACTGCGGCAACATATCCGCCGCCGTGGGGCCCTTTGCCATCGACGCCGGGCTGGTCGCGGCCGTTGAACCTCTTACCACGGTGCGCATCCACCTGACCAACAGCGACAACGTCATCGTGGCCGAAGTCCCGGTCAGGGACGGCAAGGCCGCGGTGGAAGGGGAGTATTGCATATCCGGCGTACCCGGCTCCGGCGCACGCATCACGCTGGATTTCAGCGACACTCAGGGTGCGTTGACAGGCCGTCTGCTGCCCACAGGGAATGTCAAAGATGTGCTGGATTTCGGCGTCAGGGGAAAATATGAGGTTTCGATTGTCGACGCAGGCAACCCGCTGGTCTTCATCACTGCCCAGTCTTTGGGCATAAAGGGAACCGAGACGCCCGACGAGATAGATTCCAATAAACCCCTCATGGACGCCATCGAGATGATCCGCGCCCGGGCGGCCCTTATGCTCAAACTGGTGGACAAGGAAGAAGAAGCAGGGGACAAAAGCCCGTATATCCCGTTTTTTGCCATCGTCAGCAAGCCGGCCGATTATAGCTGTTACAACGGCAAGGAAGTGAAAAAAGAAGAGATAGATGTGGTTTCCCGGCTTCTGTTCATGCTGAAAATGCACAAGACCTATCCGGGAACCGGCACCGTGTGCACCGGCGCGGCCGCCAAAATACCCGGAACAGTCCTTTGGGAGCAGCTTTCAGACGCTGCAAAAGGTGCTCCGGTTATCCGCATAGGCCATCCGGCCGGCATTATTCCGGTAGAAGCCGCATCCGAATTGCGGGACGGCAAGGTATTTTTGACCCGCGCCGCGTTTTACCGCACCGCGCGCAAAATCATGGATGGTGTTGTATACATAAGAAAGTCCATTTTCAAGCCATGAGGGTGAACTAAAATAACGGCTGATCAGCATACAGAAAAGCGGCCAGGGTTTTGAGTTCCTGTTCCACGGCGTCGCCCGAAGGCGCGCGGACGACTTCCGCGATTCCGGCCCCCATGGCGGCGGCCAATAGAGCCTCAAGCCGGCGCGTGACCGCATCCCGCGCGTCAATGGCGGCGAGGGCGGCCGCATCATGGCTCCACTGTCTCCGTTTTTCCGCGAAGCGCTCGGCGGGCGGCAGAATTTCGTCGTTTCCGGCCCATTTGTCGGCCAGATATACACAGGCCGAGCCAAGCGCGAGCGAGAATGCCCCCTCGTCCGGAATCGGGCCGGATTCCAGAATGTTCAACAACGCGGCCGGAAAATCCATGTGTTTTTCCACGGCAAAGGCCGCATCCGTCCAGCCCGAATCCCGAAGCCGTTCCGCGCCCCGGCGCGCGTGGTTCGGTTCCGCCCTGGCAAGATCGTGCAGCAGGCCGGCGCACAGGGCCGGAAAGGACGCTTCGCCTGTTTTTTCGGAAAAGGCCTTTGCCCTTGCCCGTCGCCACAGGCGATGCGCGCCCAGAGCCACCAGCAAGGAGTGGCGGACGGTTTTTTCCGCAAGCCCGGACAACAGCAAAACCTGCCACGCTTCAGCCGGAGAAGGATCGGCCCTGTCCCGTGTGGCGGCGAGAAAGGCCTCGGCTTTTCCGCAATCTTCGGGGCTGTCCAGGTCGCACAAAATGCCCGCGTCGGGCAGGGGCAGTCTGATTGAAGAATCCGGCGCAAGCCGGGCCAGGTACCCGCGAAGGCCGCCGTCGTCGTCCTGGTGAGAGAGGACCTTTGCGCAGTGTCGGGCGGGCAGTAAAAGCGGGTGCCCCCCTTTGCCGAGAAATTCCGGTATGATGATGCGCCGTGCTTCGTCGGGGCGGAAACATTCTTCATCCCAGCGTTCGGCAAGCGCGCGGATCGTCCGCGGAAGCACAAGAGCCGCATCGACCGGGGTGATGAGCACGGCCCCGTATCCGCGTCCGTCCAGGCAGCGCAAGCCCGCCTGGACCGAAGAAAACATCCCGCGCGCGAATTCCCGGTTATGGACAGTCTCAACTTTCAACCGCGCGCAGGCCCGCTCCAATGCTTCCCGCCCGTGGCCGACGACAACGGTCGGTCGGTCGATCCCCGCCCGGCGAAAGGCCGCGACCATGCGTTCCAAAAGAGTCCGGCCGCCGAGAAAGACGAGCCCCTTGGGCCGCCCGCCCATCCGGCTGGAATATCCGGCCGCCAGGATAAGGGCAGCAGGCTGCCCGCCCGTTGGAGATCTCAGGGTATTCATCGCTCTTGCCTTCTCCATCGGACCAGTTCCGCCACGATGCTGACTGCGATTTCTGCTGGAGTTTCCGCGCCGATGTCGAGTCCCACCGGCGAATGGACCGCTGCGAGGCGGTCCGTGGCAAAGCCGCGCTTTTTCAGGGCGGCATAAATGCCGTCGCGTTTGCTCCGGCTGCCTATCATGCCCAGATACCCCGCGCCGCAGCCGAGTGCGGCGGCGAGCACGCTCCGGTCATGGGCGTGCCCCCTGGTTACGATGATTACCGCGTCGTCCGGGCCCGGCGCATGGTCCGCCAGAAATCCGGCCACCGTGCTTTCGGCAAGGTCAGGCAGCAGCACCGGGCGGGCGGCGGGAAAACGGTCCGCGTTGGCGAATTCCGGCCTGTCGTCGATCACTACCGCCAGAAAACCCGCCCTCGCGGCGATGGCGGCCGTTTCTACGGCCACGTGACCCGCGCCGAATATGTATGCGGCGGGTTCCGGAAAAAAGGGTTCCACAAACCATTGCGCGCCGCCGCTTTTGTACAGGAACGGCCCGCCGGCCGCGGCAAGGACTTCCCGCGCGGCGGACAGCAGCGGGTCGTCCGGGGCCGGTCCTTCCGGACTGGAGAGGACAACGCCGGCTTCGAGAGTAAAAAGAAGGCTTCCGGTCCGGCAGGACCCTGTCCTTTCATGCCCGCCCGGTTCGGAAAAAATCGCCGTGAGGCGGCAAAAGGCCCGCCGCGCCGCCGTGAGGCGGCAGGCTTCCTTCAGCAGAGCGGCCTTGTCCGAGCCGGGAAGCACAAGCTCAAGCAAGAGGCTGAAAGAGCCGCCGCAGATCATGTCCATGTCCGTCGCCCCGTCCATGGATATCCGCATCAAGTTGTCGGCCGCGTTGCCGGCGGCGGCTTCCTGCAGCATGCGCATCGCCAGGGCGGCGGCATCGGCTTCGGAACGGCCGCCGCCGACGGTCCCCAGCGTGGAGCCGTCGGCGAACAGGGCCATGTGCGCCCCGGCGGTGCGCGGCGTGGAGCCCGCCTGAGCCACAATAGTAATCGCGACAAAAGGGCGGTTTTCGCCCAGGGATTTTTTCATGGCCTGCGGCATGGTCATGGCTAGGCTCCTTCCGTGATGCGCCTGGTCCGGATCCTTGGTCAGAGTTTGCCGAAGGCGCAGTTGGGGTAGCTGCATTCCGGGCAGGAGTCGCAAAAGCCCCCGTGCGCGAGGGAAGCCACATCATGCGCGGTTATGCGCCTGCCCGCAAGGATACGGGGCATGAGCACGTCAAAAAGACTGGCCTTTCTATACATGACGCAGCCGGGCAAGCCCAGCACAGGCACGTTGTCCTTGTAGCCCAGCATGAACATGGCTCCCGGAAAAACCGGGGCGCCGTAGACCACCACATCGCAGCCCACGGCGCGTATGGCGGCCGGAGTTTTGTCGTCCGGGTCGACGCTCAT
>JAVBRE010000156.1:0-14372 GCA_031548325.1 Desulfovibrionaceae bacterium | reverse complement strand
TTGAGGTTGAACGAGGGTTTTTGCCCGTTCCCGTATACATATTCGGATACCGTGGTCTGCGAATCCGGAGCCATCATCAGCACCGAATCGTCACGAAACAGCACCTGCAGGCGGCCCACCGGGTTGGTCACCAGGGTGTCGCCGGCGTAGACCGGGCTTTTGCCGGCCAGCGTCTCCTGCCGGGGCAGGCGCTCGGCCCAGGCGTTCTTGCGAGCCGCGATCACGCTGCCCGCCGTGTCGGCGGCGAAAGAGGGAAAGGCCGACAGCAGAATCAACGCTACGCCGGCAGGCAACAAAAGACGAAACAGCCGCATGCCTATATCCTTAATATTTCGACACTGCCCTGATCGCATCAAGGCTTGCTTCCCGTGCCGCTGCCGGAAGCGAAGGTTGTGCCGTATTCTTGCACCGTCCAGTCGAGGGTCATGTTTTTTTTGTCGGGTATAACGCCGCTGACCCTGCCTGTGGTCATCGAAGCGCCCATGTCGGTGGTGATTCTGGCCTGGTTGGCGGCAGGCGGGTCCATCTGCTGCGCGGTGGTGAAGTCGAAATTCCCGCCGCTGCTCACCGTCGCGATGTTGCCCGTGCCGGTGATACTCATGGACCGTCCGCCGCCGCTTGCCTGCATGTTCACCGAATTGACCGTGGGCGTCGCGGCCAGATCGGCGATGCCGATGCTGAAATTGCCGTTCAACGCGGTCGCCGGATCTCCGCTGCTCATGCCGGTCAGGGTGCCCGAGTAGGTGCCGGAAAAGGTCGGCGTTACGGGCGGAACCGGAGGCACGGGCGGAACCGGAGGCACGGGCGGTGTGGGCGGTGTGGGCGTGGGCGGCGTAGGCGGCGTGGGCGTGGGCGGTGTGGGCGTGGGCGGCGTGGGGTCGGAACTGTCCGCAAGGGTGAATTTCGGATCGCGCAGTATGGAATTGCCCTGGCCCTGCCTGACGCCCGTAAAATCAACGGGGCGCCCTTCCCGATTCAGCATGCCGGTCCCGGCGTACTGCGTGTCCTGGCCGAAAGCCGGCAGGGAAAGACCGGACAAAAAGCGTCTGTCCGCGCCGCTCATGGGCCGCATGACGCCTTCCGCCGGGCCGCCGGGCGCGTATGTGAAAATCATGCCGCTGCTTGTCAGCCGGGTGACGGCCCCGGTTCTTTTGTTCAAAATGATGATGGGCAGCCCCGGCGTCACCTGTTCGCCGTACACGGTAGAGACGCCGCCGACCGATTCAACGGTCACCCGCGTGCCCTGGATGCCCACGCTCAGTTCCGGCGTTTCCACCTTCATGGCGCCGGGATTGCCTTCCACCATGCGCCCGCTGATAAGCCGCGTGACGCCCCGGGCCAGCTTGAGGTTGAACGAGGGTTTTTGCCCGTTCCCGTATACATATTCGGATACCGTGGTCTGCGAATCCGGAGCCATCATCAGCACCGAATCGTCACGAAACAGCACCTGCAGGCGCCCCACCGGGTTGGTCACCAGGGTGTCGCCGGTGTAGACCGGGCTTTTGCCGGCCAGCGGTTCCTGCCGGGGCAGACGCTCGGCCCAGGCGTTCTTGCGGGCCGCGATCACGCTGCCCGCCGTGTCGGCGGCGAAAGCGGGAAAGACGGCCAGACAGGCCGCGAAAAGGACAAAACACCGAAACATCATTGGAAGCGAAAGCGCTTTCATGACCTCACCCCTTTTAAAAAACACGACACTGTAAAATCCGCGGCATTCGCCCGACCACTACTTTCCTGCTGCCGCCGGACCGCCCTTTCCGGACGGGTCAACGCGTTCCCGGGTCAGAGCCAGCAACGCGACCGGCGGATCAAAACCCATTTCTCCGGCCACGGTCAGGTTCAGCGTGAACAAGGGCCGGTCCGTGCCCGTGTACAGGACGGGCGCTTTCCGGTCCGGACCCGCGCTCTGCCCGTTCGCATCCGCTCTTGCAAGTTTCGTGGCAACAGGTCCTGAACGCAGGCAGAACAGTGCAAGTTCCCTGCCCAGACGCGCCTTTTCTCCACCCCAGGGCGCAAGAAGCGCCCCGGCTTCGGCCAGGGCCGGGTCTTCCAGGCTGAGCGGCAAAATGCCCCGGCTCCGGAGCAGGTCCATCAATTCCTTGAAATCAGCCCGTTCCGGAGCAAAACAGCCGCTTCCGTCCAGCAGAACGGCGTCGATCTCGTCAAAAAACAACGAATCCACGGCGTCACGGCAGGATTCGGCATCCACAGCGCGCAGTCCCTCAAAGACGAAGCTTTCAAAAGCGCCCCGCCCGCCAACTTTATTGGCTGCCGCCCTGGCCAGAGCGGCCGATATCCGCGTTTTTTCCGGAACGGACTCGGACGGGACGATAAGCCCCAGCCGGGCGAAGCGCGCCGCCGCGTGCAGGGTTCGCATGCGCCGGTCCCAAAATTCCGGTGAAAAAAGCAGAAAATTCGGCGGGGCCTTGCCATCGGCAAACAGTTCCGGCGTGCATTCAGGGCTGAGGGCGACGACCGCCGTTGCCCCGTTGTTCGCCCGGGCGAGGGCGCGCAGGGTTGCGGGGCCGGCGGCCAGAATGATGTCCGGCCCGGACGCGGACATCAGCCGTTCCGCGGCGGCCGCTTCGGCGCCGGAAGCCGCGCTGAGACCCGCTCCCTGCGCCGGGACAAGGCGGTCGCCCATAACGGCAAAAAAAGCCGCGCGGGCCGGGGCGGCGTTTTCTGCGGCGCTTTCCAGCCAGCCGGCTGTGAGAGATCCGGCCAAAGCCGCGGTCGGCGCGCACACAAACAGCAGGGCCATGGCATGCCCTATGCACAGAAAGCGTACGCGCGAAAGAATCATATGCAACCCGCAGACTATGCTTTTGCCGTTCCGGCTCGCCCGTGTCGGGATGAACCGCGCCAACGGCGAATCGGCGCGGTGCCTAAATTGTAGTGAATATGCGGCGCATCGTCCACGAAAATATCTCGCGGAAAACGGGCACTGGTTTTTTTTGATGTTTCCGTGTACATAGTGGCGGCGGACGGCCTGTTCCGCGCAGCTCTTTGTCCGGAGTTATAGACATGGAAATAAAGCTTATACAAAAAAATCGCTTTGACGTGATAGCCGTTTCCGGCAGACTCGACGCCATGACCGCGCCCTTGTTCGAAACGGAGGCGCGAAAGCTGCTGGACTCGGGCGCGCAGTCGGTTATCGTCGACATGACGGACCTCATTTTTGTCAGCTCGGCCGGGCTGCGGGGCATTCTGACTTTAGCCAAGGGGCTGCGAGCCGTACAGGGAGAAATCCGCTTTGCCGGACTGCAACCCGCGGTGCAGGAAGTGTTCACCATTTCGGGCTTTACTTCGTTGTTCAAATTATACCCCAACGTGGCCGAGGCCGCGGAATAGATTTCCGCTTCCAGCCGGCCGCGACGATTTGAAGGGTTTGCAATGTTGCAATTTGAATGCGAAACCACTCCTGAACAGATCCGCGAAGCGGAAGACCGTGTCCTGGCTCTTGCCGTGGACCGGGGCGCTGACCGGCTGCGGCAGTCGCGGATATTGCTCGTGCTGGACGAACTGCTGACCAACATCCGCAAGCATGCTTACCCTGACGCGCCGGGGAGGGTTGTAATCGAAGCGCTGCCCCAAACGGGAGACGACGACAAACTGCTGCACCTGCGCATTCTGGACTGGGGGCCGCCCTTTGACCCCCTGCGCGACAGCGAGCACCCCGTGCTGACAGGCGATGTCGAAGACAGACCCGCCGGGGGGCTGGGCCTGTATCTTGTGCACAATATCGTCTGCGGGCTTGCGTACAGCCGGGAACAGGAACCGCGCCCGTCCAAGGGGCGCAACCAGATTTCGGTAAGTTTTCCGTTGCGGTGAGGATATCTGTTTTTACCCCTTTGCAAAGGGACGCCCATGCTCCGCTCCATCCGCACCCGCCTTCTTCTGGCCTGCGTGATGTTGGTTTTTCTGACCGCCGGAAGCCTGATGTGGTTCGCCCATAAGGACACCATCATCGCTCTGCGCGGTTCCGAGCGCCGCACTCTGAACAACGTGCTCTTTTTGCTTGAGCGCGAACTGAACGCCTCGCACACGGAAGCTTTGCGAGCCAAGGTGCGCGCCGTGGACGAAGTCAAAGACGCGCTTGCCCGTGCGGCAAAAAGCGCGTCCCGTGCCGTATCCTCCCTTTTCGGCAAACCGGAAGGCGAAGTTCGCGCGGCCCTTGCTTTTCTGGCCGCCAATCCGGCCGACCCCGCCTTGTCTTTACGTTTTTTTCAGCTCGCCCCTCAGGGCGAGGCACGCCTTTTTGCGGGCGAAAAAACGCTTCCCGAAAGCGCTCGCGTCCGGTTGCAGGCTCTCTTGCGCGACGAAGAGGCCGAATTCTTTTACGACCCCGACGCGGACGGCACGCTTTTCAGATTGCAGCGTGCCGGCGACGTTCTTGTCGTCTGCTCCCGCCCGCTCGCCGATGTGGAAACGGCGGCTGCAAAGCGCATGGACGAGGTCGGCATGCGTTTCAAAAACCTCTTGCGCGAGGTGCGGGTGCAGCGCACGGGTTTCGCCGCGGTTCTCGACGCCAAAGGGGAACTCGTCGCCGGCCCCGCCCAGGCGGCCATTCCGTCAAAACTGCGGGAAACCCTGGCCGCGGGCGCCTTTTCGGGCGCATCCCGCCGGGTCATGGTCCTGCCGGCCGACGCCGCGCCCGGAAACGATGCCGGAGAAGTGCTGTACCTGCTGGGCTACTTTCGGCCCCTGCGCTGGCATATTCTGCTCGCCGCGCCCCTGAACGAGCTGGAAGAGCCGGCCGTGGCCCTTGTGGCGGGCCAGCTCGGCATCACCGGCGCGGTCACCGCCTGCGCCCTGCTGCTGGGGCTTGTTCTGGCCGGGCGCATCGCAGGTCCGGTGCGGCGCCTTTCGGGACTGGCCAAAGACCTGCCCCGCCGCGACATCCTGACCCTGGACGCGGAAGAGCTGGCCAAAGAGCTGCCGCTTCGGCGGGCGGACGAAGTGGGCGAACTGTCCCGCTCCTTTGAATACATGGTCCGGGAGTTGCGCAGCAACGTGGAGCAGTTGGTGGAATCCACCGCCCTGCGCCAGCGCATGGAAAAAGAGCTTCAGGTCGCGCGCGACATCCAGTACGGCATTTTGCCGGGCGCCCTCTCCGGGCGGACCGACCTTGACCTTTACGCGTTCATGTGGACCGCCAAAGAAGTTGGCGGCGACCTGTACGATTATTTCTTTCTGGACCCCCGCCGGCTCTGCTTCGTCATCGGCGACGTTTCGGACAAAAGCATACCCGCGGCCCTGTTCATGAGCATGACCGTGACCCTGACGCGCATCGTCATGCATGAATTCGGCATGAGCCCCGAACGGGCCATGGCCCGGATCAACGACACGCTGGCCCGCGACAACCCCAGAAATATGTTCGTAACCCTGTGCGTCGGCATTCTTGACCTGGACACGGGCGATCTGGCCTGGGCGTCCGGCGGGCACATGCCGCCGGTGCGCGTCAGCGAAGGCGGCGCGGTCAGCCTGGCCGCGTCGCAAGATATGGTTGTGGGAGTTTTTGAGGATCTGCCCTACCAGTTGCTGCAAGACCGTCTGTTGCCGGGGGAAACCCTGTTCTTCTACACCGACGGAGTTTCAGAGGGCATGAACGCGGGCAAGGAACTGTTCGGCGAAACGCGGCTTTTGGCCGAACTGGCCCCGCTGGCCGGCACTGCGTCCGCGGCCATGGCCGAAATTGTGCGTTCCGCCGTGCTGGCCCACGCGAATGGGGCGGAACAGTCGGACGACATCGCCGTCATGGCCATTCGCTATGCAGGCAAGGTCTGAATATGCGCCGCGAGGCTTTGGCATGTTTTGTGCTGAAAAGCTCGCAGTGAAAAACACAAGGGAGAGAGAAGATGGACTCCACAGAATTTCAAAAGGTCATCGACAAGCACAAAGCCACCCTGGCCGGCCTTAAGGCGACCTTTGAGGAGCAGGACGCCATGCTGGAAAGATTGAAAAGCGAATTCAAGGCTCTGGGGCTGGATGAAAAACAGATGATTCCCCTCTCGGAACTGCCTCCGGAAATGCAGAACCGGTATATGGAATTCGAGCGGGATCTGAACAGCGTCATCGAAACGCTCGTCCCCTCACAGGTCAAGCCCAAGAGCCCCAGACTCCGCCAGCGCATGACCATTTAAGCGCCGCATAAATCAAAAAGAATGTACTTACCTTGAAAGGAGCACAGGAATGAGCGAAGCCACCCCCACCCCCCTTGCCGAATCCGAAGAACGTCTGGCCAAAATCGTGACCGACGTGCTGCAGGGCAAAACCCTGATGAAAGCGGAACTGGGACTTGAACAGAACGACATCGAAGCCATCTATGCGGTGACTTACAACGTTTACAGTTCCGGCAAGTACGCGGAAGCCATGAAGCTGTTCGGCATTCTCTCTCTGCTGGACCCCACCGATTTCCGTTTCGTGTTCGGCGGGGCTTCCTGTTTGCAGATGATGGGCGAATATCTGACCGCCAGCGTATATTTTCAGCTTGCCGGCGGCCTGGATACGGAAAATCCCGCTCCCATGCTGCACACGGCCGAATGCCTGCTGGCCCTGAAAGACAAGGACGGCGCCAAGGCGGCCCTGGAACAGACTCTGGAACGGACGGACGGCAAGGCCGAACACAAGGCCATGAAACAGAAAGCCGAAGTTATGCTGGAGAATCTGTCGAACTAGACCCGCCTGGCCGTAAAGCCCGGCCCCGAAGCAGGCGGCGCGGTTTTTTCAACCGTGCGCGGTCCCGTACAGGTCGGCAACGGCAACTTTATTGGCGATTTTCATCCAGAGGTGCACCATGTCCCAGGTCAATACCACATATCGGAATTTGAGCGTCACCACCACGGGAACCGAAGACGTCACCGGCACGAAATCCGGCGGCGCCACCAGCGGCGATATCCAGGGAGCGGGACAGCAAAGCCCCGCGGCTTTCGCCCGTCCGGCCCTGCCGGCCCCCCTGATGTCCGCCGCGGCCATGATGATCGCGTTGACCGCTCTGCAATCCAAGGTTCTTGAGCAGAACATCGAGTTCGGCGAAAAAACCATGGACGGCCTGCGCAAGGATATACAGGACAAGGCCGTCAAGCGCGCGGAGCAGATGAAAACTTATTTCCAGAACATGGACAAGCAGAGCAGTACTCAGCGTTGCGGCCTGTTCGGCGCCATCATTCATTTTTTCAAGAACCTGGCCGAAGGCAAACCTCAGGAAGCCCTTGACGTCCTGACCCACAACATCGGCTCCATCCTTAAAGACGTGGCGACTCTGGTGGTGCTCGCGGTGTCCGTGATAGCGGCCGTGGCCATCGCCGCCGCCACCTGCGGGGTGGGCACGGGCGTGGTTCTTCTGTGCGCGGGGGCCGTGGCCGCGACCCTTGCGGGCATGGTCCTGGCGGATCCGGGCATCACCGATCTCGTGGTCAACCTGCTGCCCGAAGACTGGCGCATGGGCGTGGGCATAGCCCTGGCCATCGCCGGCCTGGTCTGCTCCGTCGCGGGCGCCATCATGCTGACCGTGGCCACGGGCGGGGCGGGCGCCGCCGGGGCCGTCGGGTCGCTGGCAACCATCAGCGTTGGTGTGGCCAACGCCGTTTCCAGCCTGGTTTCCGCCGGGGTTTCTGTGCAGCAGGGCGTGGAAGGCTACCAGCAGTCCGGATACAAGGCCGGCGCCATAAGAGCCACGGCGGATATGGACATCACCGAATCCCAGATGGAACAGATAAAAGCGACTCTGGACCGCAGCCAGAAGGATTTGAAAACCCTGTACGACGCTTTCGCGGGCGCGCTTTCCAGCGTCAGAGACATGATAATTGCTTACGGCCAAAATCAAAACCGGGCGGCCAGCGTATAGCCCGGCCGTTATATAGAGGTATGCCATGACCCAGATCAATCCCAACTACAGAAACCTGAGCACGGGCCCGACCCCGGAAACGGACCAGCTTTCAGGCCAAAACGGCCAGACAGGCGGTACGGACGGCGACGTTCAGGGCGCCGGCGGCAAGACCCCGCCGACCACGCCCCGGCCGGCCCTGCCCACGCCCTCCATGTCGCCGACGGCCATGATGATCGCGCTGACCGCGCTCAACGCCAAAGTGCTGGAGCAAAGCATTCAGTTCGGGGAAAAGAGCGTCGACGGCGTGCGCAAGGACATTCAGGACAGCGCCGACAAACGCGCCGAGCAGCTCAAAAAGCATTTCGAGCAGTTGGACAAGGTCAGCAGCAAGAAAAAATGCGGCTTTTTCGGGGCCATCGCCAACTTCTTCAAAAAGCTGTTCACCGGCGACATCAAGGGCGCCTTTCAGGTTCTGGCCGACAATATAGGCTCCATTCTCAAGGACCTCGGCCAGCTCATCGCCGTGGTCCTCGCCGTGGTCGCGGCGGCGGTTCTGACCGTCGGCACGGCAGGGGCGGGCACAGGCGTTCTTGTGGCCGCCATTGTCGGCGCCAGCCTTGTCGTGGCCGGCATGGTCATGAGCGACCCCGGCATCATCGACCTGATCCTTGAATGCCTGCCCGAAGACAGACGCCAGGCCGCGTCCATCGCGCTGGCCGTCGTCGGGGCTGTGCTGGCCCTGGCCGGCGGCATCACGATGGGTTTCGCCACCGGCGGGGCAAGCACTTTGGCCACCGTCAGCACCGTGGCCACCGCCCTTTCGGGTCTGACTTCCGCCGGCGTCACCATCCAGCAGGGCGTGGACAGCTACAAACAATCCGAATTCAAGGCCGGCGCCCAACGCACCCTGGCGGACATAGACATCACTGACGCCAAAATGACCGACCTCAAGGCCCTGCTCGACCGCAACCAGAAAGATCTCAAGGTGCTGTTCGACGCCTTCGCCGACGCCCTGTCCAGCACCAAGGAAATGATTCTCACGTACGGCCAGAATCTCAACCGGGCGGCCAGCGTCTGATTTTCCGGAACGCCCGAGGAGGCTATCATGAGCGTTACCCAGGTAGGCGGCAGCCAGACCCCCCAGGTTCAGCAGCAACAACCCGTACAGACTCCCGGCACGGCGGCGGGCAAAGGCGCCACGCCTTCGGACGTGGCGGGCGCGCCGACCACCGTTATCGCCGCTTCTTCGATTCTGCCTTCCCCTTCGCTGACGGAATCGGAACTGCAAGCCGCCCTTGAAAAACTGCAAGGCAAGGCGCCGGACATCCAGAAAGCCGTCAGCGACGCGGCGGCGGCCTTCGCGGCCAACTCGCAGATGACCCAGGCCTTCAACGCCGGCGTCTACACCGGGCTTTTAAACGACGTCATCGCGGCGGCCAAAAGCAACAGCGGGGCCGCCTTCACCAATTTGTACGAATCCGTCGAAAAATCTCTGGCCGCGGCCAGGGCGGCGGCCGGCGGCAACGCTTCGCTGCTGTCCGTCTGCGATACGGCCGCCAAGATAGTTGACCTTTTGCAGCAACCGGGCGGCGCGGTAAAAAACGCCGACAAAGTTGCCGCTTTGCTGAAGCAGCTTGATACGGACTGCGCGGGCCTGACGGATAAAGCCAACAAAGGCGTCGCCTCGGCCCAGGCCGAACTGGAAGCGGCGAAAGCCGCCTACGCCGCGGACAAGACGGACGCCAATGCGGCCAAAATCAAGACTGCGGAAGCGAATCTGGCCGCGGCCGAAAAATCGGCGGCCGACCTGCGCGCCGCCGCCGGGCTGGCCGCCATGCTGGGCAATGTGCTGGGGCTGAGCTTTGAAGCGGCCAAACTGGGCGACGCGCTGACCCAGATACTCAACCGCCTGAGCCATATATTGTTCCAGCAGGCGCTTCCGGACGCAGCCGCCTTTTCCGGCAAGGTCACCGGCGCGGCCGTGTTCAGCCTGCTCATGCTCCTGGCCGCCCAGGTCAAAGAAGAGGTCATGAAGCGGGTCGAACAGGCGGATGAAGAAACCAGGTCCATGGAAGAGCTGCGCGACAAAGACAAGGACATTAAGAAGCTGTTGCAAAACAAGATCAAAGACGAAAACGAAAGCAAAGAAAATATCCTGACCGCTTCTTCGGCCCTGGTTTCGGTTCTGGCCCAGGGCACGGACGACGGTTGGCGGCTTTTGAACGACATTCTCTCCCAGCGCGGAGCGGGCAGCCAGTCCGTCCATCCGGCATAGCTTTTGCTTATCCGGATATAGCGAACGCAACCAGCAACCAAAGCGAGAAGACCATGAGCAACACCATAGGCAGCGGCACAGGCATAGGCAACATCACCTGGAGCAGCGATCTCAAAATAGAGGGCGACAACAAGATCAACCGCGACCAGGACGGCGTGGGCCAGAACAAAACGCCCCCGGCAATGCAGCTTCCCTTGCCCAACCCCACGTCCAAGCCGGACATGATGAAGATGATGGCCGCTTTTGAGGACCTGATCATTCTCATGAGCAAGCTGGCCAAAGAAACCCAAAAGGCCGAGCGCGAAGGGGAAATCGCCAGCCTGGCCGCCAAGATATCCATGCTGCTCGCGGCGGCCGAAGAAAAACAGGAAGGCGCGAACAAGATGATGACCATGGCCATTGTCTCTCTGGTCATCTCCGTGGTCTCCGCGGCCATCAGCGTCGTGGGCGCGGGCCTGTCCCTGGGCGGCGCGTTCAAGGGCGCCAGCGCGGCCAAGGACGCCACGGCCAATATCAACCAGTTCAACAAGATAGCCAGCCGCTCGGGCGGGCAGCTCGAACAACTGGGCCTGGGCCAGAAAATGCAGGCGGTCAGCGGGGCTTTTCAACAGGCTTCCGGCAAGCTGACCGGTTTCGGCCAGTTGGCCGACGCCATCGGCAAGGGCGTGGGCGCGGCCGCCGGATACACCAGCACCCAGGGCCAGGCCGAAAGCATGAAGGCCCAGGCCAGGGCCGACAAAATGCAGGCCCACGGCGAAGAACACGGCGCCCAGGCCCAGAAGTCCCAGAATTTTCAGCAGGACATGCGCGATCTTTTGAACAAGATGGTCGAACTCTTGAACGCCTTCTACGCGGCCCAGGACAAGATCGCCAACGCGGCCGCCCATTGACGCGCCATATGCCATGCGAGGTAAGCCATGTTTGAAATAAAGCCCACAGGAAGCCAGACTTTTGATCAGGCCGTCGAACAGGCCAAAGCGCAAGGCTTTTATGTCGCCACCAGCACGGTGGACGGCAAGACCGTCAGCTATGCCCTGACTCTGGACGAGTATATGCTGACCACGGGCATCAAGTCCGTGGAAGCTCAGGACAAAATCCTGGCCGCCCTCATGGGGCAGATGGAAGGGCAGACCAAGAACCTGACCGACATCAACGACTGCCTGCAGGCCATAAACGGCATGCTGACCGCCGCCGCCAACGAACCGAAACTGGCATACATGAGCGCGGAGGAAACCCAGCAAGTCAAGGATGCCATCAATACCCTGAACACGTGGCTGAAGGCTCACCCCGGCGCCACTTATAACGGAAAGGTCCTTACGGCCATAACCTTCCCTAATCCGCTCACCGCCAGCGGCCTGTACAGCGCCTGGGTACAGATGCAGGACACGACCCTGGCTGCAGGCCTGACTTCCAACGCCGCCGTATGGAACGCCTGCGGCGTCGCTCACCGGGCGGGCTCCGGCGCTCCCACTCAGGAAATTCAGGACAAGCTGAACGCCCTGGTCGCCAGCGGCATCCTGAACCTCGGCGGCATCGACATCACCAAGGGGCTGACCACTGCGCAGCTTGAAACCATACAAAAGAACCTGTCCACGGCCCAGTCGTCCCAGGGCGCGCTGAACGAGGACATCTCATTGAAACTCAACGAGGCGGCCAGCAAGCGCTCGGCCATTTTCACCCAGTTGCAGACCCTGCTTCAGACCCTGATGCAGACCAGAAACGCCCTGTCCCGCTGGTAAGATCTCAAGGAGACCGCCATGAGCAACGTGAACCCGACCTCCACCAACCCCGTCGTTTCCGCGGGCGGCAACTTTCAGGTCAACGAAAAGACGAAGGACGGCAAGTTCGTCACCCTGTCCTTTACCTCCCTGCTCATCTGGGCCGGGCTGAAATCCTTGGAGGGCAGCCGGGCGGCCTTTAACACCCAGTTCAGCATCGCCCAGGACAAGGTCAAAATCATGCAGGAACTGAACAGCCTCATGCAGCTCGCCAACGCCGAAAAGGCGAAATTCAAGAGCGACGCCAAGTCCGACGACAAGATAACCATCGGCACGGACTTCGAGAATCTGGAATACTCGTTCATCCGCAAATACCCGAACCTGATCAAAACCGGGGCCGGCGTAGGCAATCACCAGGTCACCAACGGCAATTTGCAGGCTTTCATCAACAATTTGCAAACGGCCCAGTCCACGCTGTCCAGCGAAAACGAACAGCAGAGCATGCGCACCAATCAGGCCATGAACCGCTCGTCCGGCTTTCTGCAACAGTTGCAGAGCATGATGCAAACGGCGAAAGAAGCCCTGCAGGCGGCGAGCAAGGCCGGTTCGCAATAAGCGCGACAGACAACCAAGGAAGGTTTCATGCTTGCCGATCTGATAGCCGGCCTCGCGTCCCGCCTCTCTTTGCCCGTCCCCACCCCGGATGCCCTTGGCGGGTATACCATAACTTTTGCCGACGGCTATTCCTTGCTGGCGCGCGAGACGCGAGGCGGCATCACGCTGACCGGCGCGGTCTGCGCCGTGCCGGAAGAGGCGGAAGCGAAAAACGCGCTGTGCCGCGAACTGCTCACCCTTTCGCTGGGACGTGCGGGGCGCGAATGCAAAAGATCTTTACCTCGACTGGCACTGCATGGTAGCAATATCGTGCTGTTGCAGCGCAGTCCGGCAGGGCCGACCCAGGACGCTTTCGATGCCGCCGTGGAAGAATTTCTGAACCTGCTGGAAAAATGGACCGGGCTGGCCAAAAAAGAGCGGCAGCAGCAGGCGTTTCGATCCGGAGGGACGGTCATGGGCTTTATCGTGCCCTGACCGTGCGCCGGTTTCGAAGTTGTCGCAGTTGCACTGTAATTACAACCGGATACGCCATGACCTACGCCAGTTTGCGCGTCATCGGATTACTTTTGCTCTTCTTTTTGCTGCCTCCCTGCGTTTCGACGGCCGCGCCCTTCAGCTACAACGCCCAGAACGAACCCCTGCCGGATTTTCTCTGCATCTATGCGGCCAGCCAGAACAAGTCCTGCTCGGTCAGCCCCCAGGTCACGGGCGCCATCACCGGCAACCTTGAATTTCGCACGCCCGACGCCTTTTTCGCCTTTCTTGAGCGCAGCCGCGACGTGATCACCTATATGGACGGCAGTTCCATTTACTATTACGACCGCAGCCAGATGGAAAGCATAACCCTGCCGCTCAACCGCATCACGGTGGCGAAAATCAGCGCCACCCTGCGCGAGATGCAGGCCTACGACCCCCGCTACCCGCTCCGGCCGCTCAGCAACGGCAAAATGATGCGCCTGACCGCGCCCCCGGCCTATGCCGCCTTGGTCACCAGCCTGACCGGCGAACTGGAAGCCAGCTTCGCGGCGACCAAGGGCACTCGGGTCTTTCGTCTCAAGCATGCCTGGGCCGACGACATCCAGGTGGACTTTTTGAACAACCAGACCACCATTCCCGGCGTGGCCACTTTGCTGCGCCGCATCACCTCCGAGGGCACCGCCGCTCCGGGCGCGATCAGCCAACAGGGCGGGGCGGACACGGGCACGGTGGACAGGCTGAAAGGCAAAGGCCTTTTGCGCAAAACCGGCACCCAGATCATCGCCAAGGCCGAACAGCGGGCCGAAGAAGCCCGGCGCGATACGGCCCGGGCCGCCGAAAAAGCGCAGCCGGCCCGCATTCTGGCCGACCCGCGCCTGAACGCGGTCATCATCTGGGACGACGAAGAACTGCTGCCCTTTTATGAAACCCTGATCCGCGAGATGGACCAGCCCGTGGCCCTTGTGGAGATCCGCGCGGCCATCGTGGACGTTTCCGTCGAGCGCCTGCGCGAACTGGGCGTTTCCTGGGACGTCAACGCGCCGGTTTCCGGCGGCAGCGGGATGGGGGCCATCGGCGGAGCCAACGTGGGGACGGGCACCGATTTTCTCAGTAACGCGGGCGGCGGGCTGAACCTGTCCACCATCTACCGCAACGGCATCGACGTTTTTATGGCCCGCGTCCACGCGCTTGAAGAAGACGGCGACGCAACCGTGCTGTCCCGTCCGGCCGTTCTGACCATGGACAACATCCAGGCCTCGCTTGAAGTCACCAACACTTACTACATCCAGGTGGGCGGCTATCAGGAAGTCGATCTTGTCGACGTGACCTACGGCACAATTTTACGGGTCACACCGCATGTGATCAAAAACGATACCGGCGGAACGGTCTCCATCAAGCTGACCGGGCAGGTGGAAGCGGGCGGGCCCCGGCCGCCGGCCGACGGTTCGGGCGTCACCTATCC
>JAVBRE010000197.1:0-5455 GCA_031548325.1 Desulfovibrionaceae bacterium | reverse complement strand
CCAAGGATCTGCCGCTGTCGTTCGGTTTGGACCTTCAGAGCCATGTGGGCAAGCGCGAAGAAACAGCGGGTAGTCTGCAACTGAAATTCGAATTCTGATTGGCGCGGATTGCCGCCAAAGAATGTTTGACGACAATCGGGGACCGCTGCCGCGTGCTTTGAAAAAGTGCGGCAAGTGACAAAAAAACCTTGACGGAAGCGGACGAAAAGCGCTAACAGATGCCTCTTGCCTCATGAGCGTAGGCGCGTAGCTCAGGGGTAGAGCACTTCCTTGACACGGAAGGGGTCAGCAGTTCAAAGCTGCTCGTGCCTACCACACACAACTGAAAAAGGGAGGTTCGCCTCCCTTTCTTTTATTGCATATCCGCCCGGAAAACGGGTTTTCCCGCTTTTCGCGCGGCAAAGGCCGGCGGAAAAGGAGACGTTGTGAACGTGCTTATAAACGGCGAACAAAAAGAACTGGCCCCCGGCCTTTCCTGCGGCGAAGCCCTCAAGGCCGCCCTTTCCGGCAAGAAATTCAAGGCCGCGGTAGCGGCCCGCGCCGTCAGCCCTTCGGGTTCCGCTTTGCTGGACCTGTTCGCGCCTCTGCCCGTGGACGCTGTCGAACTCGTTCCTGTCACCGTCGACGAGCCCGCCGGGCTGGAGATGATCCGGCATTCGGCCGCCCATGTGCTGGCTGAAGCCGTGCTGCGCCTGTTTCCCAAGGCCAAGGTGACCATCGGCCCGGCCATTGACAACGGTTTCTACTACGACTTTGACGTGGAAAAACCCTTCACGCCCGAAGACTTTCCGGCCATCGAAGCGGAAATGACCAAAATTGTGGCCGAAGAGCAGCCCTATACGAGAAAAGTTTTGTCCAGGGCCGAAGCCGCCGCCCTGTTTGCAAAAATGGGCGAACCCTACAAGGTTGAGCTGATTAACGACCTGCCGCCGGAAGTGAGCGAGGTTTCTCTCTATACCATCGGCAACTTTGTGGATCTTTGCCGGGGACCGCATCTGCCGCACACCGGTTTCGTGCGCGCCTTCAAACTGCTGTCCGTGGCCGGAGCTTACTGGCGCGGCGATGAAAAGAACCGCATGCTCTCGCGCATCTATGCGACGGCTTTCGCGGACAAGGCGGCGCTGGACAAGTATCTGCACCAGTTGGAAGAGGCGAAGCGCCGCGACCACCGCAAGCTGGGCAAGGAACTGGACCTTTTCGGTTTTCACGAAGACACGGCCCCGGGCATGGTTTTCTGGCACCCCAAGGGCATGCTGGTTCGCGCCATTCTGGAAGATTTTTTGCGCAAAGAGCATCTGAAGCGCGATTACCAGATGGTGCAGGGTCCGCAGATGCTGCGCCGCGAATTGTGGGAAAAATCCGGGCACTACGCCAACTACCGCGAGAACATGTATTTCGCGGACATCGAAGGCGACGTGTACGGCATCAAGCCCATGAACTGCATCGGCCATATGCTCATTTACGGAGAGCAACTGCGCAGCTACCGCGAGATGCCGGTGCGTTTCTTCGAACTGGGCGTGGTGCACCGCCACGAAAAGAGCGGGGTTATGCACGGGCTCTTGCGCGTGCGCCAGTTCACCCAGGACGACGCCCACGTCATCTGCCGTCCCGATCAGTTGGAAGACGAAATTCTCGGCATCATCACGCTGGTGCGCGACCTGTTCGGCCTTTTCGGCTTCAACTACAAGATGGTGCTCTCCACTCGGCCGGCCAAATCCATCGGGTCGGACGAAGCCTGGGAAAAGGCCACCAGCGCCCTGCGCCTGGCCATGGAACACGCGGGCATCGCGTACGCCGTCAACGAAGGCGACGGCGCCTTTTACGGCCCCAAGATCGACGTCAAGGTCACCGACAGTCTGGAACGCGAATGGCAATGTTCAACGATTCAGGTGGATTTCACCTTGCCGGAGCGCTTCGACTTGGTATATATCGGCCAGGATGGGGAACGGCACCGTCCCGTCATGGTCCACCGGGCCATTCTCGGGTCCCTGGAACGCTTCATTGGTATCCTGATCGAACACTGCGCCGGCGCTTTTCCGATCTGGCTGGCTCCGGTGCAGGCGCGCATCGTCACGGTGACGGACGCCCAGGACGCGTTTGCGGCCGAGGTTCTGGCGCTGTTGAAAAACGCCGGGATCAGGGCTGAAGCGGATCTGCGCAACGAAAAGCTTGGCTACAAGGTCCGGGCCGCGCAAATGGAAAAAATCCCCTATGCGCTTGTCATAGGCGATAAAGAAGTCGAAGCGAAGGGCGTCAATGTGCGCCTGCGCGGCGGCGACAGCCTGGGGCTGAAGCCGCTGGACGAGGCCATCCGCCTCATTCTCGACGATTCGGACGAACCCTTTAAGCAAGGAGGCATGCGCTATCGTTTCTCCTAACGTCAGGCCCCGCCGAGCCGAACCTCAGGACCTGGTCCGCCGCAACGAGCAGATCAGATCTCGTGAAGTCCGCGTGATCGGCGCTGAAGGCGAGCAACTCGGCATACTCGGACGGGCCGAAGCCATCGCGGCGGCCCGCGATGTCGGCATGGATCTGGTGGAAGTGGCCGCGACGGCCGATCCGCCTGTCTGCCGGATCATGGATTACGGCAAGTTCAAATACGAGACTCAGAAAAAGAAGCAAGAGGCCAAGAAACGGCAGACCGTGATCCAGATCAAGGAAATCAAGCTGCGCCCCAAAACGGACGAGCATGATTACCAGACCAAGGTCAACCATATCCGGCGCTTTCTCGAGGACGGCGACCGCTGTAAGGTGACCATTTTTTTCCGGGGCCGCGAAATAGTGCACAAAGACCGGGGCCAGACCATGCTGGACCGGGTGCTGGAAGACACCAAGGATATCGGCAAGATGGAACAGGAAGCGCGGGCGGAAGGCCGTACCCTGCACATGCTTCTGGCGCCCTTGCCGAAAAAATAAATTCGCTTGCCTTTGCGGGGCGTTTGACGCATTATGCCCGTTCCCCTTTTGGAAGCGGGGCACTTTGTTGTTGGAGTAAGGAGATCATCATGCCGAAGATTAAGACCAGACGGTCCGCGGCCAAGCGCTTTGACGTGACCGGCAGCGGCAAGTTCAAGCGGCGCAAACAGAACCTGCGCCACATCCTGACCAAGAAAAACGCCAAGCGCAAAATGCGCCTGGGTCAGGGCGCCATTGTCGATTCCGCCAATGAAAAAGCCGTGCGGCGCATGCTGCCGTACGCGTAACAAAATTTTTCCGGCCCGCGCCCCGCGCGGCCGGCATACCATCCCGCTGGCATCTCTCCGCCTCGCAGGATGACGAAGGAGGCGTATTATGCGCGTAAAGAGAGGGGTGGCGGGGCACAGACGCCACAAAAAGTATCTGGATATGGCCAAAGGCTATCGCGGCGGCCGCAGCGTTCTCTATCGCACCGCCCGCGAAGCCGTTGAAACGGCCCTCGCCTATGCGTTCGTCGGCCGCAAGGAAAAAAAACGCGACTTCCGCGCCTTGTGGATCATGCGCATCAACGCCGCCGCCCGCGAACACGGTCTTTCTTACAGCCGCTTCATCAACGGTCTGGCGAAAGCCGAAGTTGCCATTGACCGCAAGATCCTGGCCGACCTCGCCGTGCGGGCCAAGGAAGATTTTGCGAAGCTCGCGGAATTGGCCAAGTCCAAACTCTCCTAGGGCTGCGCGCAAAAACGCGTCTTTTGCCCCCTGGGCCGCGTCAAACGCCGATTCCGGGCCAGGGCTGTACCGCAAAGTACTATCCCTGGCCCGGAATCGGCATTTTACTTGTCGGGGAACAAAATTCATCTTTTTGCGGACAGCCCTCTCCAGCGATGTGATGTCATACGGGAAGCCAACGTCATGAATGTTATCTCCGCCCTTGAAAGCCTGGTTCCGGAACTTGAAAAAGGCCTGGCCCAGGCTTCGACCGTCTCGGAACTTGAGGAATTGCGCATCGAATTTCTGGGCCGCAAGGGGCGTCTTGCCCAGGTCATGGCCCGCCTGCCGGAAATCACGCCCGAAGAGCGTCCGGCCGCGGGCAAGGCCGCCAACGCGGTCAAAGAAAAACTGACCGGGATTTTTACCGCCAAGAAAGACGCCTTTGAACAGGGCGCGGAAGCCGCGCTGCTTTCCCGCTTTGACGCGACTTTGCCCGGCGCTTTGCCCTGGCGCGGTTCGCTTCATCCCATCACCCTGGTCATGCAGGAGATCTGCGACGTGTTCACGTCGCTGGGCTACGACGTGGTGGACGGTTTCGAGGTGGAAACGGATTTTCACAACTTCGAAGCCCTGAACCTGCCCAAGGAACACCCCGCCAGGGACATGCAGGATACCTTTTACATCACCGATTCCGTGGTGCTGCGCACGCACACCTCGCCCATGCAGGTGCGGGCCATGCTGGAACGCAAAAAGCCGCCGCTGGCCGTCATCGCGCCGGGCAAGGTTTATCGTTGCGATTCGGATATCACCCATTCGCCCATGTTTCACCAGATCGAAGGCCTGTACGTGGGCACGAAGGTCAGCCTGGCCGATCTGCGCGGCACCCTGACGGCCTTTGTGCGCCAGCTTTTCGGTTCGGACATGGCCGTGCGCTTCCGGCCCAGCTTTTTTCCCTTTACCGAACCCAGCGCAGAAGTGGACATGTCCTGCATCATCTGCAACGGCAAGGGCCGTGTGGGGGGAGAACCCTGTCGTGTCTGCAAGACCACGGGCTGGGTGGAAATTTTGGGCTGCGGCATGGTGGATCCCGAGGTTTTCAAGGCCGTGGGTTACGACTCTGAAGAGTGCACGGGCTTCGCCTTCGGCCTGGGGGTGGAGCGGGTGGCCATGCTGAAGTACGGCATCGGCGATCTGCGCATGTTTTTTGAGAACAACGTGAAATTTCTCGGGCAGTTCGCCTGAAAACGGATGTCCGCCATGCCGTGCATTCGTGAAGTCGCCGATCGTGATGTGGACGCTCTCATTGCGTTGTGGCATGCCTGCGGCCTGGTCCGGCCGTGGAACGACCCGGTCCGCGACATAGCTTTCGCCCGGCAGGGCGCTCATTCCACCATTCTGCTGGCGGAAGTCGAAGGCGCGGTGGCGGCCGGCGTCATGGTCGGGCACGACGGACACCGGGGCTGGATGTATTACGTGGCCTCCGCCCCGGACAAGCGCGGGGCCGGGCTGGGCAAGGCCGTCATCAACGCGGCGGAAGACTGGCTGCGGAAGCGGGGCGTGTGGAAGGCGCAGCTGCTTGTGCGCCAGGACAACAAGGCGGTTACGGGGTTCTACGAGCGCCTGGGGTATGGCGAGATACCCGTTGTCTGCCTTCAGAAGGTGCTTGAGCCGGAATGAGTTGTATTTCCGGAGCGATTCGCTTCGGACCGTCCCTCGTCGCCCAATTTGCGCGGGGGTATACATAGGCCGGCGTCACGGTTTGCCGTGATACTGCGTCAGACTGCGGCACATGCTCAGTCGTGGGCGAGAAGAGCCCACTCCTTCCGCC
>JAVBRE010000247.1:0-3808 GCA_031548325.1 Desulfovibrionaceae bacterium | reverse complement strand
CTGTTATCTATGGAGCCAGCGCGGGGAGTCGAACCCCGTACCTGCTGATTACGAATCAGCTGCTCTGCCGAGTGAGCTACGCTGGCAAATGCCTGTTTTAAAGAACTTTTTTCGTCACTTTTAGGGTGACTTTTTATTTTTTCCCGGTTGACAAGCCGGTCTATTACGAATCAGCCGCTCTACCAACTGAGCCAAGGCGGCCTTTGCTCCGCATTATATACGGAACGGGTTTCCTATGCCAGCGCCGGGCAAAAGTCAAGCAGCGCCGCCGCGAAAGGGTTCCATGTGCACGGTCACGCGCACAAGCTCCGGCAGGGCCGCATGCAGGGCCGCCTGCAAGCGCACGGACGCGGCATGGGCGTCTCCCACCGCGGTTTTCGGGTCCATACGGCAGTGAAAGCTCACGCAGCGGCCTTCGCCGTAGCTGCGCACCAGCACATTGTGCTCGTCGCGCACCAGAGGCTCATTCGCCACAATACGCCGCACGGCCAGGCGGATGCGTTCGGAATCCGCACCCGTCGCCAGCCGTTCACTGCCGTGCCCTTCCATGGGTTCCAGGTGGGTCACGATGATGATGCCTTCTTCTTCGGCCCGCAAGGCGGCCTCAAAAACACTGACCTTCGCGTGGGCTTCTCCCAGCGGGATTTCAGGCGAAAACTCCAGGTGCAGTTCCACCAGCCGCTGCGGCGCGCCTTTTTTGTCCGGGCCCAGATCCAGAATTTCCACGGCATGGGGCAGCAAACCATGCACGGCGGCAAGACCGCGCAGGCGCATGATGCGGTCGGGGGCTTCCGTTGCTTCCTCGTCCTGCGGCACAAAAACCACGCTGACCTCGGCGTGCTCGGCAATGCCGCGCACGACGGCATCGACCCGCGCCCGGATGGCTTCGACCTCGTCGATGATCAGCCCCTTGGCCACGGCCAGGGTCAGGTCCACAAACAGGTCCGGACCGCTGTGACGCAGGCGCAAGGTTTTGATGCCCCGCAGGCCGGGCATGGCTTCCAGCGCGGCCCGGATGCCGGCGGCCGAAGCCGCGTCACCGGCGTCAAGCAGCACGTTGACCGCCCGTTTGCCCAGACTCCAGCTGATACGGATGACGATGGCGGACACCCCCAGAGCGGCCAGGGCGTCGGCCCGTTCCAGCCAGGCGCGAAGAAGCGACCCTTCCGGCAGGGCAGCGGCCGCATACAGGGCGAGAAGCCCCACAACGACCACGCCGGATGAAAGAATGTCCGTGGAAAAGTGCATGGCGTCCGCTTCCAGGGCCTGGCTGCGATATTTTTTGGCGACGCGCAGCAGCATGCGCGAACGGGATATATCGACCACGATGGATATGAGCATCACCCCCAAGGCCCAGAGCGTGGGCTTGACCGCGACGGGCGTGAAAAAGAGGCGGTCGGCCGCTTCGTGGATGATCCAGCCGCAGGTGATGAAGAGGAGCAGCGACTCCACCAGGGCGGAAAGATTTTCCATCTTGCCGTGGCCGTAAGGATGCCCCGGATCGGGAGGAAAGGAAGAATAGCGCACGGCCGCGTATGTCACGGCAGCCGCCAACAGATCCAGACCGCTGTGCGCGGCCTCGGACAATACGCCCAGGCTGTTGGTTGCAAGACCCACGGCCAGTTTGAGCGCCGTCAGCACCACGGCCGCAACCACAGAGGCCGCGGCCGCCTTTCGTTTTTCGAGTTCCGCTTCGTCCGCTGTATGCATGCCGCGCTCCTTCGTATGCTTCTACATCAAGCGCGCGTTCCGGTCCACAAAGCTTGGCTTGCCGGGCGCTTTCGTATAGTGTCGAACACCAACGGCGCCCCGCCGCCGACAACGTTCGTTTTGTTAAGGAGATATTTCATGGCTGACATCATCGCAACGTCCAAAGCTCCTTCCGCCATCGGTCCCTACGTTCAGGCTCAGGCCGTCGGCAACCTCGTTTTCGTTTCCGGCCAACTGGGTATGGATCTTTCCGGCAACCTGCCCCCCACATTCGAGGCCCAGGCCCACAACGCCCTGAACAACCTGAGCGCCATTTTGCAAGAAGCCGGCAGCAGACTGTCCCAGGTTGTGAAAACCACGGTCTTTCTCAGCGATCTGGCCAACTTCGCGGAACTGAACGGCATCTACGCCGAATACTTCAAGGCGCCCTGCCCTGCCCGCAGTTGCTTTCAGGTGGCCCGGCTACCCAAGGACGCGCTGCTGGAAATAGAAGCCATCGCCGTTCGCTGAGCCGGCATATTATTATTTGCGCACGGACGCCGGCGAATTCTGCAAAAGATTTCGCAGGCGTCCGTGTTTTTTTACAACGAAAGTGAGGCTCTTGCTTCTTGTACAAGCAGCATTTATATTATAATACGTACAAGAGATTTGAACGGATCGATGCGCCGGCGACAGCGCGCGCCGGACATCATACGACCGCTTACCGCGCATGAGGTCTTTGCAGTGGAATCACAGGAAAACAAATCTACAGTGCTCGTTGTCGACGATACTCCGGACAACATTACCCTGCTCTGCGCCCTGCTGGGGGATCTGTACAAAAACAAGGTCGCCACCAACGGAGAAAAAGCGCTCAAGATCGCTTTCGCCGAGCCCCACCCCGATCTGATCCTGCTGGATATCATGATGCCCGGCATGGACGGCTATGAAGTCTGTCGCCAGTTGAAAGCCAACCCTTCCACCGCCGGCATTCCGGTCATCTTCCTGACCGCCAAAAGCCAGGAAGACGACGAGGCCAAAGGCTTTGAACTGGGCGCCGTCGATTATATCACCAAACCCATCAACCCGGTCATTCTCATGGCCCGAGTGCAGACGCACCTGGCTCTGAAGCATGCCCGTTCCTCGCTGGAACGGCAGAACGACATGCTTGAAGGCCAGGTCCGCCAGCGCACTCGCCAATTGGAAACCCTGCAGGACGCCATTATCATCGCCATGGCCTCGCTGGCGGAAACCCGCGACAACGAAACCGGCCACCATATCCGTCGCACCCAGTACTATGTGCGCGAACTGGCTCAACGCCTGGCGCTGAACCCCTGCTACGCCCCGCAACTGGACCCCAAGACCATCGACCTGATCTACAAGACCGCGCCGCTGCACGACATCGGCAAGGTCGGCGTGCCCGACCGCATTCTGCTCAAGCCCGGCCGGCTGACCCCGGAAGAGTTTGAGGAAATGAAGCGCCATACCACCTACGGCCGCAACACCATCCTGGCCGCGGAAAAAACCATGGGCATCCAGATAGACTTTCTGGTCACCGCCCGGGACATCGCCTATTACCACCATGAAAAGTGGGACGGTTCGGGTTATCCCGAAGGCGTCCCCGGCGAAGACATTCCCGTCTGCGCGCGTCTGATGGCCATCGCCGACGTGTACGACGCGCTGATCAGCCGCCGCCCGTACAAAGAGCCCATCCCTCACCAGGAAGCCATCGACATCATCGTCAAGGGCAGCGGCACGCACTTTGACCCTGACGTGGTCAACGCCATGCTGGAAATAAAAGACCAGTTCGCCGCCATCGCCGAGAAATATGCGGATATCTGATTCGAGCAGCGACAGCCATAACCGGCCGCCGCCATACGCGCGAAGGGCGGCGGCATTTCGTTCGCAAGCCCGGCAGCGGGCCGCCGGGGCGGGACTAGGATTCATTTCATACATCGGCCATTGGCCTATTTATGAAGACCGCTCCGCCAAAAAGCGTGATTTTCGGCTCGCTCACGCCGCCGTTGGCGGCGCGCCGGACTGCCGTCCGGCGTTAGAGCATTTCACGCTTGAAATGCTCGCAAGGATTTGTCAGCAAATCCTTGCCGCGAAATAGGCGTAG
>JAVBRE010000092.1:0-14569 GCA_031548325.1 Desulfovibrionaceae bacterium | reverse complement strand
CCAGCAAGCTGACCGGGCATGTGGAAGACGGCGGGTCCCGGCCGCCGGCCGACGGTTCGGGCGTCACCTATCCCACCATATCCAAAACCATGGTCAACACCCAGGCCATGGTGGCCGACGGCCAGGCTCTGGTCATCGGCGGGCACTACTACGAAAACACCGTGGCCGGCGATTCCGGCATCCCGGTTCTCAAGCACATCCCCCTTGTGGGCGCGCTGTTCAAAAAACAAAACGACAACTATGTCAAGCAGGAACGGCTGTTCATCATCTCGCCCCGGCTGGTGGAACCCAGAACCATTCAGGCGGAAGCCCAGAAGTACAACGAGATGTTCACCCGCAACCTGATGACGCCTCCGGTGGAATACACCGAACGCACTACAGGCGGCTGCGCGCGGCAACGCCGGGTTTCCTCCCGGCCCATCGCCATGCCCGCTCCCGCGGAATACGGCCCCGGCCAGGGTCCCGCCGGCGGTCCGCCCGTGCAGAGCACCTCCAGTCCCTCGGGGTCGCAATGAGCCTACAAGGCACTTCCATCCTGCTGAAACTGCTTTCCGGCCCCAACGCCGGAGCGGAGATGGAACTTGCGCCCGGCGACTGGGTACTGGGCAGCGACGAAGACAGCCAGCTTCTGCTGCTTGACGCCGGGGTACGGCCCCAGCACCTGCTGCTGCATATTTCCGGCGCGGGAACGCTGACCGTCACGCCCAAGGGCGGTTCCGCCGTGATTAACGGCGCGCCCCTGCCGGCGGGGGGCATGGACGTTCCCTTTTTCACCGTTTTTACCGTCGGCGGCGTTCACATCTGCTGCGGCCCGACGGGCGAGGCCTGGCCCGATCTGGCGACGCCGTCGCTTCTCGCCCGGACTGAACAAGGTAAGGCAACGGAACCGGCGACCGAACAGGCCGGGGTCGAAAAACCGGCCCGCGTGCGCGTTTCCGCGACAGATACCAACAAAGTTGACACGGCGCCTTCCGCGCACCCGGCGCCCTCCACCAAAGTGGGCGGCAGACGACCGGGGCGGATCGTTGCCCTCGGCCTTCTGGCCCTGCTGCTCGGCTTTCTGGTCCTTGACGTAAGCTATCTGGGCTTTTTCTTTTCCGACGCGGCCCACGATGCGGCGTCCCTGGCCCGATCCCTGCGCCGGCGCGGCTACACCAAGGTCACCGTGCAGGCGCGACAGGACGGCTCAATACAGGTTCAGGGCGTTGTGGACAGCAACGTGCGCATGGATTCTCTGGTCGCCTATATCGAAAGCCTGCCGAACAGACCCGGGCTGTCCGTGGTGTCCGCCGAGGATCTGGCTCTCGCCCTGCAGGCGCGGTTCAAGCGCGCGGATGCGGCCCTGCGGGTCAGCCGGGCGGGAACAGTCCTTCGTCTGACCGGCTACGTGTACGACATGCTGGCACTGGAACAGCTTCTTCTTCCCGAGCGGGAAGGGCTGGCCAGCATCCCCATGCGCGTCGACGTCATCACCTGGAACGCGGCGGAAAACGAGCTGCGCACGCTTATCGGCGCCCGCGGCCTTGAACAAAAAATCCGTTTTATCCCCGGCGTTTACCATGTGGCCTTGCAAGCCCAGCCCCTTTCGGCGCAGGAACGGCAGGCGCTGATGGTTTTCATGCGCCAGGCGGATGATTTTTTCGGCACCGAGGGCGCGCTGTTCGTCGAACGCTGGAACCACGTTCCTCCCCAGCCCATACGTCCGCCCAGTCCCGCGCGGGTGTTGTATCTCGCGCCCACGCCCCCGGCGACGGCGCCCGCGCCGGTGATGCCTCTGCCCATGCCGCAGCGGGACAGCCCCCTGCCCGTGCCGCAGCAAAACAGCACCGTGGCCGTATCGCGGCAAAACAGCACCACGCCCGCGCCGCAGCAAAACGGAACGGTCAAAGAAGCCCGAAACAGCACGATCAAGGCAGAGGCGAAGGAACCCGATTCCGGACGGAGCGAGCCCGTCCCCGACCTGCGGACGGATGAATTTTCTCTGATCAGGCCGGACCCCGGCATCACGCCGGTTCTGCCTGAAATCGTGATGCCGCAGCAGCTTTCCTGCTCCAGTTTGCGTCTGGCGGGCGAAGGGCACACCATGGGCGTCGTGCTGGGCGGAGTGGTGTACCGCAAGGGCGCCAAAATGCCCGACGGCCTGCAGGTCAAGTATATCAGCCCCGACTATGTCGTGCTGCAGCGCGGCAAGGTTTTCACGCGTATTTGCACTGCCAGCGAGATGGCAAAGGAGTAAAATCATGAATGTCCTGGCCGAAGATTTCGACGTTTCCGCCGCTCTGGGCAAAGATCCGGACGGGCACGCCCTGCGCGAAGTCAAGAACACGCTTGAAGCCGCCAAGGCAAACCTGAAAAAGACCATTGACAGGGGTTTGTCCCCGGCCGAGTTCGGTGTGGCAAACAACTTGCATAAGTCCTGTCAGACCGCGCTCGATCTGGTCGAGCAATTTTGGTCGCAACCGCGCAAATAATTTTGGAGGATCATCATGGGCGATACCATCTATACCGGCGGGTCAACCGGTACATACACCCCCGGCGCCGGCATCAAGTCCACCTCGGCCGACGGGTTCAACAAGGCGGGAGAGGCCATTAAAGCGGCCAAAGGCGCGCTGGACAAATTTACCAGCCTTACGGACATGACCGAAGTGCAGATGATCGAATACAACCTGGCCGCCAGCAAATTTTCCACCATGGTCAGCATGGCCAGCGGCCTGGTAAAGAACCTGTCCGACACGGAAAAGCAAGTCGCCAACAAGATGTAACCCGGGAGAGACGCATGCTCATCGCGCGCGAAGAAGCCCGTCTGCTGGGCAAGATAGCTTTTATGGGCCTGTGGCAGGGCCGGTTCGCCGAAAGCGAATCCATCTTTGCCGCTCTGCACGCCGCTGAACCCACACATATCGGCCCCCTGCTCGGCCTGGGCATGATGCACGCGCACAAGGGCGACTATGCCAAGGCCACGGAAATTCTCGAAAAGCAGGCTCTGGGCATAGATCCGAAAGACGACCACGCCCGCGCCTGGCTGGGTCTGGTTCTGTACCGCGACGGCAAGAACGAGGCGGCGAAGAAGCACCTTGACGCGGTGCTGGCCGACGGCTTGGCCGAAGACGCCAAAGAGCTGGCCAGGGGCATTCTGGACGAAATGACGGCGGCGAAATAGCCCCGCAGGAGAAAACAATGACAAACATCGGCATACACAAGGTCGGCCCTTCCCAGGGGCAGGGGCACAGCCCCGAGGCCGGGAAAAAAGCCGATGCCGGCGACGCGAAGTCTTTCAGCCAGGCCGTCAAGAGCGGCGGCGCGGACGCGCCCGCCGCCGAGGGCGGAGAAAAAACGACCGCCGATCTGCTTCAGGAAGCGCGCATGAACCTCATCCGCTCCACAGGCAGAATGGTGCAGCAGGCCGCCAAAGACATCGACCGCGAGAATCTGGATAAAGGGTTTTAGAGCCGCGCGAGCTTTCGCGCGGCCGGGGAGGCAGCATGATTGATCCCATCAGCACACAGGCGGCCACAGGCGCCACAGGCGCCACAGGCGGCGTAGGTCAGGCGGGCCTTGCGGAACCCCGCCTGGACGGCCCGGGCCCGGCCAATCAGGCCGACGCGGCCAAATTTTCCGAAGCCATGCACCAGGGCGTCGACCCTGCCGCCCAGGCCCAAATCGGTCAGACAGGGCAGACGCCCGGCGTCAACACCGGCAATTCCGTTCTCGACGGCCTTGACTCCATGAGCGAAAGCATGCGCGCCGCGCAGAAAAGCATCGTGGATTCGGCCAGCGGCCTGGGCGAAATGGGTCACCTGATCCGTACCCAGTTTGAGGTGGCGCAATTGACCACCACCCAAACCCTGGTCGGCCAGGCGGGGCAGAAAACCAGTCAGGGCGCCCAACAACTGCTCAAAGGCCAGTAACGACGCACTTTTTCAAGGAGCAGCAATGCCTATCCGAGCCATTGTCCCTGCCTTCGCATGCCGGTCAGCCCGCCTGATCGGCGTGCTGGTTTTGCTTTGCCTGCTCTGCGCCTGCAAGGTCACTTTATATTCCGGCCTCATGGAACACGACGCCAACGAAATGCTGGTGGCGCTCAGCAACAACGGAGTGGCCGCCACCAAGGAATCCGCCGGCAAGGGCCTGTGGAACCTGACCGTGGACGAACGGTTCTTGCCCCGCAGCCTGGACATCCTTTCGGCCAACGGCCTGCCTCGCACGAACTATCAGAGTATGGGCGACGTGTTCAAAAAAGACAGCATGGTTTCCACCCCCACCGAAGAGCGCGCGCGGCTGGTCTACGCCATCTCTCAGGAACTTGCTGGCACCATCGCCAGACTGGACGGGGTTCTGGCGGCCCGGGTGCATCTGGTGCTGCCGGAACTCGACAACTTCGGCAACAAGATTTCACCCTCCACAGCCTCGGTGTTCATCAAACACCGCTCCGACGTGGATCTTACCCCTCAGGTCAGCCAGATCAAGCGCCTGGTGGAAAACAGCGTGCGCGACCTGAAATACGAGTCCATATCCGTGTTCCTGTTCGCCTCGGTGGCGCCGCCACCCGCGCCGGTGCCGCCGGAAGTCAGCGTGCTGGGCTTTGCCGTGGATCCGGAAAACGCGGCCCGGGCCTGGACCATTGTCGCGCTTGCATGCGCGCTGCTTGCGGGCGCCGTCTGCTTTGCCCTGTGGACGAGGCAGAAAAAGAAAAAAGAATCCGAGGCCGAATGATGGCGGAATGCCGGGAATTTTTGCAAGGGCTTATTCGCAGCCGCCACCCGTTGCTCGGCGGGATACTGGCCTTTAACCGCAAACTTGTCTCGCGCCTGCGCCCTGACGTTTTGAGTCCGGCGGGCCGCGCCATCGCCCCCCTGATTCGCGACGAACGCGCGTCAAACCGCCTGTTGCGGCATCTTCCCCTGCTCGCGCACGGCGGCGACGGTCCGGCCCCTTCCGCCTCGTGGCTGCTCGATTTTCGCGTTTCCCGCCACCGACTGGCGCTGCTGCCGGACGAAACGTCGTTGCGTCTCGCCCTCTGGTACGGTCTGACCCGCCACAGGGCGGAGGTCGCCGCGCTGATACGCCGGGAAGACGTCTTGGCTTTGCGCGCGGAGGTAGGCGAAGAAGGGCACCTTTTCGCTCTGCGCCGTTCAAGCCTGCTGCCCGGCGCGCGCGAGACGGCAAAGGGAGCGGAAAAAGAAGTCCCGCGGGCCGCGCCTTTGGCCGAGCGCATCCGGCACGCGGGTTTCAGCGCCATCGCCCGCTGTCTGGGCGATGCGAAACCCGCCCTGCTCGACGCGCTGGAATGCATCCTGCCCGCCGACTTTGCCGGGCATGTGGCCGCCGTCCGCAAGTCCCCCCGCGCCACGTCGGCTGATGCGGCGGCAGCCGATTGGCCGCTGTTGCGCACCCTGCTTTTCAAGGAGATCGATCCGGCATGGGCACCCTGTTTTTCATAAAAAACGGCCGCTTCACCCCCCGTCCCGGGCAAAAGGTGCTTAAAGCAGCCGACTACGCGCTGCTGCTTGAGGCCGAAGCCGTGCTGGAAAAGGCGCGACAGGAGGCCGAAGCCGTTCGCAAGGCCGCCGAAGAGGCCTATGAAGAAGAAAAGGAGCGAGGCCACGCCGAAGGCCTGATGCTCGGCAAAATGGAAATGGCCGATCGCATGCTGGACACCGTTTCCAAAGGGGTCGACTATCTGGAAGGGCTGGAAGGCACCATCGTCGACCTGGTTATGAACGCCATGAGCAAGGTCATCGACGGTTTTGGCGACAAGGAACGGGTCATTGCCGTGGTGCGCAAGGCGCTGGGCTACGTACGTTCGCAAAAACGCGTGGTTATGCGCATATGCCCCGAAGACGCGGAAATTGTGCAGGCGGAGATGAAAAACCTGCTGCGCGACTTTCCCGGCATCGGCATTCTGGACGTGGCGCCCGATCCGCGCCTTTCCGCCGGGGCCTGCATCCTGGAAAGCGAACTGGGACTGATCGACGCCAGCCTTGAGGTGCAGCTCGCCGGCATCCGCAAAGCTTTTCTGCGCCAGCTCAAGCAGAACGCGGGTGACAAGTAATGGCTCTCAACTATATACCCGACATTCTCGAATCGGCCCTGCGGGCCAATGTACCCGTGGATATTCGGGGCCGGGTGGTGCAGGTGGTGGGCACCATCATCAAAGCCGTTGTGCCGGGCATCAAGATCGGAGAGATCTGCACCCTGAAAAATCCTTGGGACAACTGGGAAATGCAGGCCGAGGTCGTGGGCTTCGCCGAAGAAGCCGCCCTGCTCACGCCGCTGGGGGACATTCAGGGCATCTCTTCGTCCACCGAAGTCATTCCGTCCGGTTCCGTGCACATGGTGCCCGTGGGTCCTGATCTTCTGGGCCGCGTGCTTGACGGCCTGGGCAACCCCATGGACGGCGGCCCGCCGCTGAAGCCCGAAGCCGCCTACCCTGTGTACGCCGACCCGCCCAGCCCCATGACCCGCCGCATTATCGACAAACCCGTGCCCCTGGGACTCAGGGTCATGGATGCCCTGCTCACCTGTGGCGAAGGCCAGCGCATGGGCATTTTCGCGGCGGCCGGGGGCGGCAAGAGCACACTGCTCTCCTGCCTGGTCAAGGGCGCGGACGTGGACGTGACCGTGCTGGCCCTCATCGGCGAACGCGGCCGCGAAGTGCGCGAATTCATTGAGCACGACCTGGGCAAGGACGGCATGAAAAAAGCGGTGCTGGTGGTTTCCACCTCCGACCGTTCGTCCATGGAACGGCTCAAAGCCTCGTATGTGGCCACGGCCATTGCCGAATACTTCCGCGACCAGGGCAAACGCGTGCTGTTGATGATGGATTCCGTCACCCGGTTCGGCCGGGCTCTGCGCGAAATCGGTCTGGCCGCCGGCGAGCCGCCGACCCGCCGGGGTTTTCCGCCTTCCGTCTTTTCCAGCCTGCCCCGACTGATGGAACGGGCCGGCAACTCGGACAAGGGTTCCATCACCGCCCTCTACACCGTGCTGGTGGAAGGCGACGACATGACCGAACCCATCGCGGACGAGACCCGATCCATTTTGGACGGGCACATCATACTGTCACGAAAGTTGGCATCCGCCAACCATTACCCGGCCATCGACGTGCTGGCCTCGGTCAGCCGGGTTATGAACGCCATCGTCAGCAAGGAACACAAGAACGCTGCCAACCGTTTCCGGTCCCTGCTCGCCAAGTATGCGGAAGTGGAACTACTTTTGCAGATAGGAGAGTACAAACAGGGCGCGGACGCGCTGGCGGACGAAGCCATCAGCAAGATCGACAGGCTGAACGGCTTTCTGAAGCAAGGGCTGAACGACCCCTCGACCTTTGACGAGGCGCTGGCGGGGATGCTGGAACTGGTGAAATGAAAAACTACCCCCTGCGCCGCCTGCTCGCCCTGCGGGAACACAGGGTGAATACGGCCCAGGCCGAGGTGGCAAGACGACGCCGCCTGCTGGCGGAAGCGGTCAACGCAGCCGAAGAGGCGGAAAAGGCGGCAAGGGAATTCGCGGAAAAACGCCCCCAGGAAGAGGCCGCCCTGTTTGCGCGGATAAGGAACCAGGTACTGGAACGAAAACGGCTGGACCGCTATCACGAAGAAATAGCCGCCCTGGCCGCCCGCGAGCTGGAGTTGTTCGAGCTTGCGGAAAAAGAGCGGCTCAAGGTGAAAGAAGCGGAAAAAGAGCTTGAAAAAGCCGTGGCCGCCCACAAGGAAGCCATGCGCGAGGTGCGCAAATTTGAAGAGCACCGCGCCATATGGTGGCAGGCGGAAAGCAGACGCCGGGAAGAGGTCCAGGAACTGGAAGCCGAAGAGGTGGCGGGCATAACCGCCATGCGGCGCAAGCAACAGTAACGGCGAGGATAGCGCGATGTCACAGGTGAACCGGCCACAGCAAAGTCAGCCGCAAAACAGGACTGAGCAGGAGCAGGGGCAGGACAGGCGCCCGGCCGAATCCGGCGCGGCGAACAGCTTTTCCAATGCCATGAAAAAAGAAGGTCCTGAAGGCAAGGGCAAAAAAGAAGGCCAGGCCGGCCTGGCCGGTCAGCCCGACGGACTTAAAAGTGGGGATAATCCGGATGCCTCCGTATTCAGCCTGCTCGCCCGTCGCGAAGGTCGCGAAGGGCGTGAAGGCGGCCGCGAGGGCCGGGGACCGGGCGAAGACGTCGGCGCGAATCAAAAACCCGGCGAAGGCGTCGGCGCGGGCCGGGAGCCGGGCGAAAATGCCGCCGCGGGCCGCAAACAAGGCGAAAACGCCGCCGCAGCAGTGGGCCGGAGGCCGGACGAAAACCTCGCCGCGGGCCAAAAGCAAAGCGAAGGCGCGGACCGGATGCGGGCTCAGGGTCCTGGCGGCGAAGGGGCCGAACACGGCTTTTTGCGCGGCGACGCCATTCTCTCCGGCATGCTGGGCGGCGTGAAAGACGCCCAGGTGCAGGCCCCGGCGGCCGCGCAGGGCCCGGAAGGCGCCCCGCGCATCGACGGTGACCTGACAAGCAAGCTGGTGGACCGCATTCTGGTTTCCGCCGCCGACAGCAAGGGCGGGGCCGAAGTACGCATTGCCCTGCGCCAGGACATTTTGCCCGGCACGGAAATACGCATCCAGCGACAGCCGGACGGCGGCGTTTCCGTGCAGTTTGTAACCAATGACGTGCGGGCCGAGCAAATGTTGGGGCAAAGCCGGCTTTCCGAACTGCAAAACGTGCTGGCCCAAAATTTACAGGTTGAGGTGCGGGTCGCGACCATCAGAACCGACGGCAGCATGACTTCCGATTCCGGCTCGTCCGGACAGCAGGGGCAACAGGGACAGCAGGGACAGAGCGGCGGCCAGGGCCAGCCGGGCGACGGCCGCTCGCGCCAGCGCGATTTGTTCGAAGGGTTGGAAAACGATCAGGCATAGGGGCATTTCGGTGAAACCAATCAGGCCGCAACGGGGCTCCGCCCCACGCCCCGCAAGGGGGCCAGCCCCTTGCCCCCCGTTTGGGGAAAGGGACGCATAGCATGACGCACGAGGCACAGCCCCTGAGCATCCCCCGCCTGTCAGAGCGGGCGGCCGGCGCGGCCGGCTGCTTTTACGGCCGCGCCGGCCTGCCCTTTGCCCTGGCAGGCCGGACCTGGACCTTCATTCCCGACGCCTCCGCCCGGCCCGGCCGTTGGCGCGCGCGCGTATACGCGAACCTGGACGGCCGGAACCTGGCCTTGTTTTTGGACAACTTGCTTGCCGCCGATTGGGAAGGCTCGGGCCTTGACCCGGCTGCCCTGGCGAGCCTGCCGACGGAGTTGGCGGGCGCGGCGCTGGAGCTGGCCTGCCGCGATCTGGCCGACGCCCTGAGCGACGCTCTGGGAAAGGCGGTCAGCGTCGACGGCCTGAATCTGGAAGAAGAAGAGGCCTGGCTGCCGGACGAGGCCCTGTGCTTTACTCTGGTCCGCGAGGACGGAAGCACGGTTGCGGGAGCTCTGACGGCGGACGATTTTTTGCTGGCGGATCTGGCGAATCTTTACAGCCGGGCAGCGCCGCCTCTGGCGGCGGATGTTTCGGCCCTGCGGACGCGCTGCCGCATCGTTCTGGCCGGCCCGGAACTGGAAAGCGCCGAACTGGCCGTCCTTGAGACGGGCGATATTCTGCTGACGGCCATTCCGGCGGCGGATACGGAAACAGCCGGCCTGCCCGTGACGCTGCGCGCATCGCGCGGCACGGACGCGCCCGCCAGATTGCTTGGAACACGTTTATCCCTGGAGGGTCCCATGATGCAGGAAACGCCGGTTCTTCCGGAAGAAGCCGCAGAAGAACAGGACGAACAAAAAAGTCCGGCCGCAGTCGCCGGCCACGGCGAGCTGCCTCTGCGCATCGAATTCGACCTTGGCGGGCTGTCCCTTTCCGTGGCTGAAATGGCCGCCCTGGCTCCCGGCCGTGTGCTCTCCACGGGGCGCGATGTCGCCTCTCCGGTACGGATTACGGTCGCCGGCAAAAGCATAGGCGCCGGCAGTCTTTTTGACGTGGGCGGGCGCGTCGGGGTGCGGGTGGAAAGCCTGACTCTGAAACAACCCGAACGGTAAGCGGGCAACGCATGCAGCAATACGATCCGGTCATGATAGTGGGGGTTCTGCTCCTTCTGTCTCTGGCCCCCTTTGTGATCATGGTCACCACCTCGTACCTCAAGCTGGTGGTGGTCCTGTCCCTTGTCCGCAACGCCCTGGGCGTGCAGCAGGTACCGCCCACCATGGTTCTGAACGGGCTGGCCATTATTTTTTCGGTGTTCATCATGGCTCCGGTAGCCTTTGAAACCGCGAGATACATCAAGACGGACGCCTTTTCCCGCACCATGACCCCCGGCGAGATGGTCAGCGTCATGGACGGAGCCAAAGGCCCCTTGCAGCAGTTTCTGGTCAAACACTCCCACCAGAAAACCGTGCATTTCTTTCTGGAAACAGCCAAGCGCCTGTGGCCCAAAGACAAAGCTGCGACGCTGCGGGCCGACGACATGTCCATCCTGGTGCCGGCCTTTGCCGTGAGCGAGCTGACCCGGGCCTTTGAGATCGGTTTTCTGCTTTACCTGCCCTTTGTGACCATCGACATCATCGTTTCCAACATTCTTCTGGCCATGGGCATGATGATGGTTTCGCCCATGACCATTTCCCTGCCCTTCAAGCTGCTGCTCTTCGTGCTGCTGGACGGCTGGAGCAAACTTATTCAGGGCCTGGTGCTGAGTTACGCGTAGGAGAAAGGGCATGACCGAATCGGGCATCCTGGAACTGGCCATGCAGTCGCTGATCCTGATGCTGCAACTTTCGTTGCCGCCAATTCTGGTGGCGTCCCTGGCCGGCCTGCTGGTCAGCCTGATTCAGGCCATCACCCAACTGCAAGAACAAACCCTGGCTTTCGGGGTCAAACTGATTGCCGTGGGCCTGACCATCATGCTCATGGCTGGCTGGCTGGGCGGCGAAATTTTCCGTTTTTCGGACATGATCTTCAGCCGCTTCGCTTTTATGGTGAAGTAGGTCCGGATGCCGGTCCGATTTTTGCCGACCCTCTTTTGTCGATGTCGGCCCTCGAGGAGATCCCATGTCCAGTTCGCATGAAACCGCATTTTCCCTGCTCATAGCCGCCCTGGGCAAGTCCCTGGGGCTGGACGGCGCCGTTCCCGAGGACGGCCTCTTTCGACTGGAAGCCGGCGGCAGACCGCTCAGCATCGTACGCCAGGGAGATGCGGCCACGTTGTATTGCTCCCTGGGCACGCTGCCCCGGGACAAGGCGGAAGCGGACGAACTGCGCGCCGTTCTGCTCAGCGCCAACGTGCTCTACCGGGGCACCTACGGCGCCTGCCTGGGCGTCGCGCCGGAAGACGGCGTCATCACCCTTTGCTATCAGACGGTCATGCATGCGGTGACCGAAGAAGGCTTTGTGCGAATTGTGGAAAATTTTCTAACCCTCGTCGAGCACTGGGAAAAACGCCTGGAGGAAGTATCCGCGGCACCCTCTCCCGAATCCGGAACAGCCATGTCGGATCCTTCCGCGCCGGGCGCATCCTGGATGCGCGCTTAAGGAAAACGCAGATGACCCAGATCAACGCCCGCGTGCCGACAAGCGTCAGCATGCTTCAGGACAGCAAAACCTACACCGTCGGTCAGGACGGCAGCATTGAGCGCGGCAAGACCGGCGGCGCATTGACCAAAAAAGAAACCATCGCCGCCGGCAACCAGAAGGTTCTCGATGCCCTGGTCATGCAGCTCAAGGCCGAGTACGGCTATGACAAAATTTTAGGCAGCGAACTGCAACTGCCGGAAAAACTGGCCAGCGGCAAGAAAGCCATCACCGGCAGGGACATCAAGCTGCTGGCTGAACAGGCTCTTGCGCGGGCGAACGCGCGGGTCGACACGGGTCCAATGCTCACCGGACTGCGCCAGGCCCTCAGCGTCGATCCCCCCAGTCCGACAGGCGTGCTCGGAGCGCTGCGCAACGCCATCCCCGAGGGCAGCAGTCCCCAGACCGTGCGCTTGCTGATCGGAGCGGCAATGGCGCAACTCAGCACCAACCAGGTGCTCACGCTGACCGCCATGCTTGCCAGTCAGGAAATGGCCGATACGCAACGCCTGCTCGACCTGGCCGATACGCATTGGAAAGAGGCTGACAGCTCGCAGAAAACACCAAACCAGACTGACGCGCAGAAAACCGCCATGCGGGAAGGGTTGGCGTCAACCAAAGGCCTGCGGACCATCGTCGATTCCTTTTCGGAAAGTCTTCGCCTTGTCCACGCCGGCCGCGTGAACGCGCGGCTTGCCCCCCCTCCCGACGCCAGGACCACAACCCCGACCAGACAAGGCCAGCACTCCTGGCTGACGGCGCCGGCCCCTTTGAAAGCCTCTCTCGCCTCGCTGGGCATAGCTGACCCCGTAACCAAGGCCAGGCAAATGGGCGTGTCCGACATGGGAATAAGGTCCGACAACCTGTTCCGCGGCAATGCCTGCGGCGAAAAAATATTGAAAAGTCTGGCGTTGGCCGGGTTCTCCGGGCAGACCGGCGTGCTGTTCAATGCCCTCAAACCCATGCTGAAGACTGTGGACCGCAACTATGTCAACCCGGATATAGAAGGACCCAACGGCATAAAAGGCGCGGTGGCTGCCGCCCTGGCGGGGGGGAAACTTCAGACCGCGCGCAACCTGACCTTCGATGCCATCAGAAGTTCGCCCAGCCTGATCAACGCGCTCGCCGACGGCGTCAAATTGGTTTCCGGCATGAAGCAGGATATTCTCGCCAAATATCCCGGGGAAAACTGTCAGAGTTTAATGCTCAAGGCATTTAACGGGCTTGTGGGCATTCCGTTCACGGCTGAAATGCACAATTCTTCATCAAAGCTGCCCAAGGCTCATGACCAGGATATCATGCGCGGTATGGCTGTTTTTCTGCAAGGCGAGTTTGCCTCCATCGCTCCGGGCACCCCTTTCGGCGATTTTCTGGCCCAGACCATACCCGGCTGGAACGAGATGATCGCCCCACCGCAAGGCTAGGCCCCCGGAGAAGATTTTTGCAAAGGAGCGTTTGGCGAATGCTGGACCTGATCGCGCAGCCCTTGCTGCTCTTTCTGCTCTGCCTTGTGCGTCCGCTGGCGGCATTTCGCACGGCCCCCCTGCTGGGGGCCACGGTGATGCCGCCGCAGACGCTCAATTCCTTCGCCTTCGCCCTGAGCCTGCTGTTCTATCCCGTGGCCGCGGCCAGCGCGCCCAACGAGGTGGTTCTATCCTGGCTGATTCTGCCCCTGGTGGTCAAAGAACTGTTCATCGGTCTGGTCATCGGCTTTTTTCTGGGCATTCTTTTCTGGGTGGCCCAAAGCCTGGGGCTGCTCATCGACAACCAGCGCGGGGCCAGCATGGCCCAGGGCGCCGACCCCCTGGCCGGGGACCAGCTTTCGCCTTTCGGCTCGCTCTTTTTCCAGTTCGCGGCCATGCTTTTTTTTACCAGCGGGGCTTTTGTCTCCTTCATCGGCATGATCATGGAAAGCTACGCCATCTGGCCCGTGTTTTCCCCCCTGCCCAACCTGACCGGGCCGGGCATGCAGAACCTGCTGCTGCTTCAGGCGGACATGGTGCTGCGCATGGCCGTGCTGCTGGCCGCGCCCATCATGGCGCTCTGCTTTCTCACGGACTTCGGCCTGGGCCTTATCAACCGCTTTGCCCAGCAATTGAACGTGTTCGTGCTGTCCATGCCGCTTAAAAGCCTGGTGGCCCTCTTTGTGCTGGTGGCTTATGCCGGCGCCATGCTGGGGGTTTTCAGTTCCGGCATCCGCGACATGGACGTGGTTTTCAGGCATCTGCGCGAGGCCCTGCGATGAGCGAAAAAACCGAACAACCAACCCCGAAGAAACTGCGCGACGCGCGGGAAAAAGGGCAGGTGGCCAAAAGCCAGGAGGTCTGCTCAAGCGCGGTCATCGTCACGGTCATGGCGGTTTTCATCATTCGCTGGGAAGCCAACCTGGATGCGTTGAAAGCGCTGTACCCCTTTCTGCTCGGACTCATCAACCTGCCTTTTCGCGAAGCGGTCGCAGAAGCGGGCAACGCGGCTCTCGGAACTTTTTTTTTCGTGGCCGGCCCCTTCATTGCGGCCGCGCCCCTGGCCGGCGTGGCGGCCTATCTTGCCCAGGTGGGGGTGCTTCTCGCCTTCAAAGGGGCCATCCCCAGTCTGGACAAACTCAGCCCCAAACAGTGGTTCAACAAGGTTTTTTCCAAAAAGGCCCTGGTCGAACTGGCCAAGACGATCGTCAAGGTCGTGGTGCTGGGCTGGATTCTGTACAAGGTGGTCAAGGACAATTTTGATCCCCTGCTCAAATCCGGCCTCATCTCGCCGGAGTTGTTCATGCAGGCTTTCGGCTCCGTGCTTTTCAGCATGTTCCTCTGGTGTACGCTCGTTTTCGCGGCCGTGGCCGCCGTGGACTGTCTGGTGCAGAAGAAAATGTTCATGACCCAGATGATGATGAGCAAGGATGAGGTCAAGCGCGAGTATAAGGAAATGGAAGGCGACCCCTACATCAAGTCGCAGCGTAAACAGCTGCACCAGGAAATGGTCATGAACAGCACGATAC
>JAVBRE010000065.1:0-3003 GCA_031548325.1 Desulfovibrionaceae bacterium | reverse complement strand
AAAGCGCCTTCGCCTTGTTGACGGGTGCAGGAGCATCACGCCCTGCCGGGGTGCGGGGCAAGCCCCGTTCCCGCGCGCCCTTTTGCCTATCAGCGCGCCTTCGCCGGCGCGCAGGTGCCCCTGATGACCAGTTCCGCGTCAAGCGTGTACTGCACCCGCGGGGGCAGGCCGCTTTCGGCCGCAGCGATCAGAGCTTCCGCGGCCATGCCGCCCATCAGCTGGCCCGGCGTTCTGACCGTGGTCAAAGGCGGATTGAAATACGCGGAAATATCCACGTCATCGAAGCCGCAGACGGAAACATCCTCCGGCACGCGCAGTCCCGCCTCGTGCACGGCCCTGATAGCCCCGACGGCCAGATGGTCGTCGGCGCAAAAGACCGCCGTCGGCGGCGAAGACAAGCGCAGGCAGGCCCGCATGCCTTCCTTGCCGTGCAGAAAAGTCGGCGGTTGCGCGCGGACAAGGGCCTCGTCGCAGGGCAGATCATGTTCGGCCATCACCGCGCGGTAGGCGCTGAGCCGTTCCACATTGCGCCGGGCGCAGGCGTACGGTCCGCTGAGCATGGCGATGCGCTCGTGCCCCAGAGTGATCAGATACTTCAAGGCGTCACGCGCCGAGCGGTAATTGTCGATGGCGATATAGTTGAAAGCCTCGCCCGGATTTTCCCACAATACCACGGCGGGAATACCGTCCTCGGCCATGGTTTGCAGGTAGGGCGCGTTTGACGGGTCAATGCCGGCCATGATCAGGCCGGCGACACGCTGTTCGTGAAATTTTTTCATGGCCAGCAGCTCTTTTCCCGGCTGGAACTGCGAGGCCGCAATGCGGCAGGAGAAACTGCGTTCCGAACACAGGTCCTGAATGCCCATCAGGTTTATGGCAAAGGCGGAATAGGCCGAAGAAGGAATGATCACTCCCAGGGCGTCGGAACGGCGGCTGGAAAGGGAACCGGCCATGGCGTTGTAAACGTAGTTCAGCGCCTTGGCCGCTTCGCGCACTTTGAGCACGGTTTCCTGCTTGACCCGATGCGGAGCGGAAAGCGCGCGGGAAACCGTGCTCTGTGAAACACCCGCCTTTGCGGCGACTTCTTTGATCGTGGCGCGACTCACGGGTCTCAATAGTGCTCGGCCAGCAGGGTCAGTATCTGTCTGGCCGTGGCCTTGCGCGGATTGTTGTCCATCAGGCGTTTGGCCGCGGCAGCCCGTTCCGCCGTGCCTTCCAGGCAATCGCGGGGGACATTGTGCGCGGCAAGGCCCCAGGCGATGCCCACGTCGGCAAGCAGTTCGCGCATGGCGTCCACGCCCGCGCGCGCCGTTTCAAGAGCAGTGCCCTTGGGGAGGACGCCCAAAATCTGCGCAACGGCCGCGTACTTTTCCGGCGCCGCTATGCAGTTGAAGCTCATGCCCATGGGCGCGAGCGCGGCCATGAGCAACCCGTGCGGCAATTTACACGTCGCGGGAAGCGAGGTGCCCACGGCATGGATGATGCCGTTCTGGGTCTGCGAAAAGCCCATGCCCGCCATGGTCGCGGCGTAGAGCATGGCCGCGCGCGCCTCTTTGTTGGCGCCGTTGGCGTACGCCTTGCGCAAATTGCCCGCGATCAGCCGCATGGCTTCCAGGCACAGGGCTTCCGTAAAAGGCGTAGCCGCGAGGCCCACGTACGATTCCATGGCATGCGTGAACGCGTCGATGCCGGTCATGGCGGTAACGTGCGGGGGCAGGCCCAGCGTAAGGTCGGGGTCGAGCAGCACCACTTTGGCGTACATATAATCGCTGACCACGCCCTGCTTGGCGCCGGTCGCGGGGTTGGTCAACACGGAAATCGAGGTCACTTCGCTGCCCGTGCCGGCCGCGGTGGGAATATATATGGCGGGCAAACAGGGATTTTTCACCAGATTCATGCCGAAGTACTGCTCAATGCCGCCTTCGTTGGTCAAAAGGACCAGCGCGGCCTTGGCCGTGTCCAGCGGGCTGCCGCCGCCCATGCCGATGACGCAGTCCGCGCCGAAAGCTTTGGCGGCGTCCGCGCAACGCTGAATGGACAGGGCGGAAGGTTCAAGTTCCGCTTCGGCGAAAATTCCGAATTCAAAACCGGAAGCCGACAATGAGGCTTTCAGAGAATCCAGCAAGCCCAGGCCCGCAATGCCGGGATCAGTCACGATGAAAGGCCGCTTGCAGCCCAGTCGCGCGATTTCAGCGCCGGCGCCGGCAATAGCGCCAAAACCGTAAACCATTCTTGAGATGCTGTTGAATATATGAGCCATGACATTCTCCCTGCTGGTTAAGGTCTGATACATCATCATCGGGTATCGGAAAGTTTTATGCAAGCGATTTCATCGACAAGTTAGATGTTTTTAAACAAAATATTTAATTATATTATCATATTACATATTGATACTTTTTTTAAATTGTAAAATAATGGCATCGCTTGCATAAAAAAACGCCTGACCGTGCAGCGCGTATCCGAACCATGCTTCTTGACGAGCGCGATCTCCCGGCATAGGAAAAGGCCATGTTTGACGCCGCCCGCTACGCCTCTGTGGGGCTCGCCGCAATCCACCGCAAAGTTCTGGCCGGAGAACGCCTGTCGCGGGATGACGGCCTCGCCCTTTTTGCCTGCTCCGACATCCTGGCCGTGGGCAGCCTGGCCCACACGGTCAGGTTGAAGCGCCACGGTCCGGCGGCGTATTATGTGCGCAACCGTCAGATCAACTACAGCAACATCTGCCACACCGCTTGCCGTTTCTGCGCTTTTGCCCGCAAAACAGGACAGGAAGACGCATTCACCCTGAGCCGTGAGGCAATCCTGTCCCGCGTCGCGGACGACGGCGGGCAGCACTTTGCCGAAATCCACGTGGTCGGCGGCTGCGACCCCGTTCTGCCCCTGGCCTGGTTTGAAGACCTTTTCCGCTCCATTAAGGCCCTGCGGCCGCACAGCACCCTGAAAGCCCTCACCGTCACGGAAGTGCGGCACCTGGCGAACAAGGAAGGCCTGTCCAGCGCCGCC
>JAVBRE010000208.1:0-5490 GCA_031548325.1 Desulfovibrionaceae bacterium | reverse complement strand
GGTCCCTGGACCGCCCCCCCCCCCTTTCCGGCGCCTGGGCTGTCCCATATCTTACTCCCCCGGGCCCGGAAGCGCCGCGTTTCTTGCCAGGGACCAAAATCCGTCTTTTTCCAAGCAGTCTGATCGCGGGTGCAGGGGCATCATGCCCCTGCCGGGGTCCCAAAGGGGCAGAGCCCCTTTGATGGTCAAAATCTTCAGCGCAAGGCGGCATCCATGATCGTTCAGGTGACCTGCGCGGCCCTGGCCGGCATACAGGCCTTTCGGGTGGATCTGGAAGTGGACCTGCACAAGGCGGGCCTGCCTTCGTTCAGTCTGGTGGGCCTGGTGGAAGGGGCCGTGCGCGAAGCGCGCGAGCGCGTGCTGGCGGCCCTGCGCAACAGCAATTTTCGCCTGCCGCCCGCGCGCATTACCGTCAATCTGGCCCCGGCCGACCGCCGCAAGGAAGGCAGCGCCTATGACCTGCCGCTGGCCGTGGGGCTGCTGGCCGCCGCCGGCGTTATCGCGCCGGAACGTCTGGACGGGTTTCTGCTGGCCGGGGAACTTTCTCTGACCGGCGAGGTCGCGCCGGTGCCGGGCATTTTACCCACGGCCATTCTGGCGCGGGAACTGGGCATGAAAGGCCTGCTGATCCCGGCGGCCAACGCCGACGAAGCCGCCGTGGTCGAAGGCCTGGCCGTGTATCCGGTTTGCAGCCTGGGTCAGGCCGTGGCCCATCTGGCCGGAGAACGCCCGATTGAAGCCGCGCCCCTGCGCCTGCCCGGCCGGGAACACCTGGAATTTTCCCTGGATTTCGCGGAAGTGAAAGGCCAGGAACACGCCAACCGGGCCGTGGAGATTGCCGCGGCGGGCGGGCACAACCTGCTTTTTCTCGGCCCGCCCGGCAGTGGCAAGACCATGCTGGCTCAGCGCATTCCCACCATTTTGCCGCCGCTTTCTTTTGACGAGGCGCTTGAAGTTTCCACCATTTACAGCGTGGCCGGGCTGCTGAACAGCGGCGACGGGCGGGGGCTTATGACCCGGCGGCCCTTTCGTTCGCCGCACCACACCATTTCGCATATCGGCCTGGTGGGCGGCGGGACCTACCCCAGACCCGGCGAGGTGTCTTTGGCCCATCGCGGGGTGCTCTTTCTGGACGAGCTGCCGGAATTCAAGAAACAGGCTCTGGAAACCCTGCGCCAGCCGCTGGAAGACGGGGCCGTAACCATATCGCGGGCGGCGGCCGCGCTGTCGTATCCGGCGGACTTCATGCTGGTGGCTTCCATGAACCCCTGCCCCTGCGGCTACCTGGCGGATGCGCGCAAAAAGTGCACCTGCCGCGGCGAAGACGTGCGACGGTACCGGGCCAAGCTTTCCGGGCCGCTGCTTGACCGCATCGATTTGCATGTGGAAGTGCCCGCCGTGGAATATGACGATCTCGCATCCAACCGCAAGGGTGAAAGCTCCGCGGCCATGCTGGACCGCATCAATGCGGCGCGCGCCGTGCAGGCGGCTCGCTACGCCAAAAGCCTCCTGCGCACCAACGCCGACCTTTCGGGCGGCGCGCTTGAAGAGCACTGCCGCCTGGACGTTGAGGCAGCGTCCTTTCTGGGCGAAGCCGTGCGCTCGCTGGCTCTTTCCGCCCGGGCCTACACCCGTATTTTGCGCATCGCCCGGACCATCGCGGATATGGAAGGCGCGCCGAACATCCGTACGCCCCACCTGGCGGAGGCGGTCAATTGCCGCGCCCTGGACAGACCGGCATAGTTTGGGATTGCCAGACAGCGTTTTTTCCAGCAGAATGCCGAATTCCGATATGCACCTTTGTTCAGCGGAGGTTTTTTTATGCACAGACATGCACGCATCCTGCTCTGCGCCGCCGCCATGGCGCTTTGCCTCGTCCGCACGGCCCCGGCCGCGGAAATTCGCATCGGGCTGATGGGGCCGCTGACCGGTTCCAGCGCCAGCGAAGGCCAGGACATGCGCAAGGTGGTCGAGCTTCTGGCCGAAGAAGTCAATAAAGCCGGAGGCGTGAGCGGCAACACCATCAAGATTCTGAGCGAAGACGACGCCGGCGATCCGCGCAGCGCGGCTCTTGCGGCCCAGCGCCTTTCCGGTGAAAAGATCGTCGCGGTCATCGGCACCTACGGTTCGGCCATTACCGAAGCCTCGCAGGGCATCTACGACGAATCGGGCATTGTGCACATCGCCAACGGGTCCACATCCGTGCGTCTGACGGCCAAGAACCTGAAGCTCTTTTTCCGCACCTCTCCGCGTGACGACGACCAGGGTATCTTCATGGCCCGTTCCGCCTTGAAAATGAAGGCAAAAAAGGTGGCCATCCTGCACGACAACAGCTCCTACGCCAAGGGCCTGGCCGACGAGATCAGAAAAGCCCTGGAAAAAGAAGGCGCCAAAGAAAGCAAGGTCGTCTTTTTTGACGCCATCAGGCCCAAAGAGCAGGATTACACGGCGGCTTTGACCAAAATCAAGGGTAACGCGCCTGATCTTCTGATCTTTACCGGGTATTACACCGAAGCGGGCATGCTGCTGCGTCAGATGCGCGAGATGAAGTGGTCCGTGCCCATGATGGGCGGCGACGCCACCAACAATACGGGCCTGGTGGGCATCGCGGGCCGGGACGCCGCCGCGGGCTTTTTCTTCGCCAGCCCGCCTTTGCCCGGGGACCTGACCTCCGCCGAGGCAAAAAGCTTTCTGGACGCCTACAAGGCCAAATACGGCGCTCTGCCCAGCTCCATCTGGCCCGTGGCCGCGGGGGACGCCTTTCGCGTTCTTGTCGCCGCCATCAAGGCCAAGGGCGCGGACCCCAAAGCCATTGCCGCTTATCTGCATGCCGATCTGAAGGAATTTCCCGGTTTTACCGGCCCCATTTCCTTTGACGGCAAAGGCGACCGCGTGGGCGACATTTACAGCCTGTATATGGTGAAAGCCGACGGATCATTCGTCCGGCAGTAGAGAGATTGACGGGATGTGGGGCGCTGCCCCACGCCTTGCAAGGGGACTCGGTCCCCGGGACCCCGCATGCGAATTTGTTTCCCGCATCGCGGGAAACTACTTCCCTGAATGGGTTCCAAGGGGTATGCCCCTTGGCGGGGAGGTCCGGAGGGGCAGCGCCCCTCCGGCCGCCGGAGGCGACGGCAGATCATGGAAGAGTTTATCCAGCAGCTCAGCAACGGTCTGGCCGTGGGCGGCATCTACGCCCTGATCGCGCTCGGCTATACCATGGTGTACGGGGTGTTGCGGCTGATCAACTTCGCCCACGGCGAACTGTTCACCCTGGGTTCGTACCTGGGGCTGACGGCGCTCGCGCCGCTGGCTCTGTTTTTGGGACCGGGGGCGGGGTCGCTGGTTCTGGCCGCGTTGACGGCCGTGGGCTTGGTGGCCGTCACGGGCTACCTGCTGGAACGGGTGGCTTACCGACCCTTGCGCGGGGCCAGCCGCCTGTCCGCCGTGGTTTCGGCTCTGGGGGCATCCATTTTTTTTCAGAACGCCATGATGCTTGTTTACGGAGCGAGCCCCCTGGTCTATCCCGGCTCCATTCTGCCCGGCCGGGTGCTGACGGTGGCGGGGGTGGAACTGCCGGCGCTGCGCATAGGGGTCTGCGCGGTCTCATTCTTGCTTATGTGCGGGCTGTACTGGTTCATTCACAGAACGCGCACGGGCACGGCCATCCGGGCGGCGGCCATTGACCCGGACGCGGCCCGGCTGATGGGCATCGACGTCAATCGGGTGGTCAGCCTGGTGTTCATGATCGGCGCGGGCCTGGGCGCGGCCGCCGGGGTGATGGTGGGGCTGTACTACAGCAAGATCCAGTACGACATGGGTCTGGTTTACGGCCTGAAAGCGTTCACGGCCGCTATTTTGGGCGGTATCGGCAACATTCCCGGCGCCATGCTGGGGGGCATCCTGCTGGGCGTCATCGAAGATCTGGCCGCCGGGTACCTGTCCATGGCCTGGAACGGGGCCATCGCCTTTCTGGTGCTGATCGCCATCCTGATTTTTCGGCCCACTGGCATTTTGGGCGAGCGCACGGCGGACCGGCAATGAAAGGCAGGGTGCTGTGCGGCCTCATCTGCGCCGGAGCTCTTTTTGCGCCGCAGTTGCTCAGCCCCTATCATCTGCGCCTGCTCAACGACATCGGGCTGTATGCAATTCTGGCTTTGTCGCTGAACCTGATTCTGGGGCACGCGGGCCTTTTTCATATGGGACACGCGGCGTTTTACGCCGTGGGCGCCTATGTCACGGCCATTTTGAACATTACCTGGGGCATTCCCATATTCACCACCATGCCCCTGGCGGGCCTCGCGGCGGCGGCCTTCGCCCTGCTGGTGGCCTGGCCCATTATCCATTTGCGCGGCGACTATCTGCTGGTCGTGACCATCGGCATCGTGGAGATCGTGCGCATCGCGCTGGCCAATGATATCTTTGAGTTGACCGGCGGCGAGAACGGCCTGTTCGGCATTGCCCGGCCCGTGTTTTTCGGCCTGACCATCAGCAGGGAACAGCAGTTTTTCTACCTGATCTGGGCCCTGGCGGCCCTGGCCCTGCTTTTTTTTCACTGTCTGGAGCGTTCGCGCTTCGGCCGGGCTCTCAATTACATCAAGGACGACGAGGTGGCGGCGTCGGGCAGCGGGGTCAACGTCACCCGCTACAAACTGGCGGCCTTCAGTCTTGGGGCATTTTGGGCGGGCATCTGCGGCACGCTTTTCGCCAGTCGCATGACGTCCATTTCTCCGAACTCCTTTACTTTTTCTGAATCCGTGCTGCTTTTCGCCATTGTGATTCTGGGGGGGGCGGGCAACATTTGGGGCGTGCTGCTGGGTTCCGCCCTGATAGTGGGCCTGCCCGAGCTGTTTCGTGATTTGCAGAGCGCGCGCATGCTCTTTTTCGGAGCGGCCATGGTGGCCATGATGCTGTTCCGGCCTCAGGGCATTTTGCCCCAGCGCCGGCGGGGCTACGACGCGGGCCGTTACGTGGGCTGTTTTCCCCGCGCCGGACGGGGGGATGCCGCATGAGCCTGCTGGATCTGCGCGATCTGAGCAAAAATTTCGGCGGCCTGGCCGCCGTGTCGCAGGTTTCGCTGCATGTGGAGGCAGGGGAGATCGTGGGGTTGATCGGCCCCAACGGCGCGGGCAAAACCACGGTTTTCAACCTGATCACCGGCAACATCAGGCCCGATGCGGGTACGGTTCTTTTCGGCGGTCGGGACCTGACCGGCAAACCGCCGTTCCGGGTGGTGAAGGCCGGCATTGCCCGCACCTTTCAGAACATCCGGCTGTTTCAGAGCATGACGGTGCTTGAAAACGTGCTGGCCGGCTGCCATTGCCGCATGCGGGCCAGACTTTTTTCCTCGGTGTTCCGCACCCCGCGCCAACGGCGCGAAGAAGAGGCGGCCGTGGCCGACGCCATGCGCTGCCTGGCCTTTGTCGGGCTGGACGCCGATTATGCCCTGACGGCCGACAGCCTGCCTTACGGCAAGCAGCGGCTGCTGGA
>JAVBRE010000098.1:0-13833 GCA_031548325.1 Desulfovibrionaceae bacterium | reverse complement strand
GGTCCCTGGCAAGAAACGCGCCGATTCCGGGCCAGGGATAGTACTTTCTGGTACTGCCCTGGCCCGGAATCGGCGCGTGACGCGGTCCAGGGAACAAAAGACGCTTTTTCCTAACGAATCAGGGTCCCTATACGGCCCCAGCGTATGTCGGTAAAGCTGGCCCAGGACCAGTAGATGATCCAGGCCTTGCCCTGAATGTACTCGCGCGGCACAAAACCCCATTCCCGCGAATCGGCCGAGCCGTCGCGGTTGTCGCCCATGACGAAGTACTTGCCCTCCGGCACGCGAATGGGCGCCATGTCGTCCACGCCGGGAATACGCTGGTTCGGCCTGATGTTCTGGATATAGGGCTCCACAACCTTCTGGCCGTTACGGTACAGTTGTTTGTTGCGCATTTCGATGGTGTCGCCGGGAAGGCCCTCGATGCGCTTGATGTAGTCCTGCGAGGTATCCCTGGGGTACTTGAAGACGATGATGTCTCCGCGCTGCGGGTCTCCGGTGTGAAGAATCTCCCTGTCGGTGAAGGGAATCTTGATGCCGTAGTTGAAACGGGTTACCAGCAGGTAGTCGCCTATTTGCAGGGTTTCCAACATGGAACCCGAAGGAATTTTGTAAGCCTGCACAATGAAAAAGCGAATGACGACGGCCAGAACAATGGCCACCAGCAAGGCTTCGGTGTATTCCCAAATGACGTTTCTCTGTTTCATTATATACTCCGCAACGCCGGAGAGTTCCCAGGGGATGACTACAGCGCGCATGATCCGGTGAGGGTCCGTATCCTTTTCCCTATTCGTCGTCAACCTGAAGGGCCGCGAGAAAAGCCTCCTGGGGCAGTTCCACATTACCCATGCGCTTCATGCGTTTTTTGCCCTCTTTCTGCTTTTCCAGCAGCTTGCGCTTGCGGGTGATGTCCCCGCCGTAGCACTTGGCGATGACGTTCTTGCCCATGGGCGAGTTGCGCTCACGCGCGATGACCTTGTTGCCAATGGCCGCCTGGATGATAACCTCGAAAAGCTGGCGGGGAATGGTGCGTTTAAGTTTCAGCGCCACCGCCCGCCCGCGCTGGTAGGCTTTGTCCCGGTGCACTATGATGGCCAGCGCGTCTACAGGGTCGCCGTTGATGAGCATGTCCAGCTTGACCAGGTCCGACTGGCGGTAGTCGATGAACTCGTAATCCATGGATGCGTAGCCGCGGGTCGTGGATTTCAGACGGTCGAAAAAGTCGTACACGATTTCCGCGAAGGGCAGTTCATAGGTGATGATGACCCGGTTGGCCGTAAGATAGCGCAAATCCTTCTGCTGGCCGCGTTTTTCCTCGCACAGCTTGAACACGTTGCCCACGTACTCGTTGGGGGTGTGGATTTCCATCCGCACATAAGGCTCGTGCATGGCGGCGGTCTTGCCGGGGTCGGGAAGTTTGGCGGGGTTGTCTATCCACAAGGTTCTGCCGTCCGTGGCGTCTACTTTATAGATGACCGACGGGGCCGTGGCGATGAGCTCCATCTGAAATTCGCGCTCCAGCCTCTCCTGGATGATCTCCATATGCAAAAGGCCCAAAAAGCCGCAGCGGTAGCCAAAACCCAAGGCCTGCGAGGTTTCCGGCTCGTAGGAAAAGGCAGCGTCGTTCAGTTGCAGCTTTTCCAGAGCGGCCTTCAGGGCTTCATAGTCGGCGGAATCCGTCGGGTATAAGCCGCAAAAGACCATGGGCTTGACTTCTTTGAAGCCGGGCACTGGTTCTTTGGCCGGGTTCGCCGCCAGCGTTATGGTGTCGCCCACCCTGGCGTCGCCCAGTTCCTTGATGCCCGCGCACAAAAAACCGACCTCGCCGGCGGCCAGGCTCTCGATATCCTTGGGCTCCGGCGAAAAAACGCCCAGGCGCAGCACCTCGTACTCCACGTTCGTGGAAAAGAGGCGGATGCGGTCGTGCTTTCTGATGGTCCCGTCCATAATACGAAACAGCACCACCACGCCCTGGTAGGAATCGTACCAGGAGTCGAAAATCAAAGCTTTGAGCGGGGCGGCCGGGTCGCCGTCGGGCCCGGGCAGACGTCGCACCAACGCTTCAAGCAGATCAGGCACGCCGAGGCCCGTCTTGGCGGAAACGGGCATGGCCTCGGTGCAGTCAAGGCCGATGCCCTCTTCGATTTCCTTTCTGACCCGGTCCACGTCCGCGCTGGGCAGATCCACCTTGTTCAGAACCGGAATGATCTCGTGGTTGTGGTCAAGCGCCAGATACACGTTGGCCAGCGTCTGGGCCTCGACCCCCTGGGAAGCGTCCACCACCAGCAACGCGCCTTCGCAGGCGGCCAGCGAACGCGAGACCTCGTAGTTGAAATCCACGTGTCCGGGGGTGTCGATCAGGTTCAGGATATAATCGCGACCGTCCTTGCTGCGGTAAGGTATGCGCACGCTCTGGGCCTTGATGGTGATGCCGCGTTCACGCTCAAGGTCCATGCGGTCAAGATACTGGTCGCGCCTTTCCCGCTCGCCGACCAGGCCCGTCACTTCCAGAATGCGGTCCGCCAGCGTGGATTTGCCGTGGTCGATGTGGGCAATGATGCTGAAATTACGTATATGTTCCTGACGGGGCATAGCTCTTCCTGTCGTGATTTGCGGCATACGCATACATGGAAATGGAGCGGAAGTCTAATTGTCTCGAGACAAACGCGCCACAACTATTTTTCGGCAGCGGCTTATTTCGGCTGTCAGCCGAAAAGATCTCCTGCCCCTTGCCCCGAAATCAACGAAAGCATAGAGTCCGGCCATGACTCCCTTTGCCGAACAACTGCTGCGGGGGCGGCATTTTTATACCGGCCTGCGCGTGGCCTCGGGGCTGCTCGGCCTGTCGCTGCTGGTTTACGCGTTCAGCGACATGCAGACGGCCGTGACCGCGTCCATGGGCGGCCTGTGCACCAGCATCGCGGACATCGCCAGCCCCCGGCGGCACAAGCCGGCCGAGCTTCTGGCCGGCTGGGCGGCCTCTTCCTGTCTGTACCTGCTGATCGGCTGCGCCCGGCCCATGCCCGTCGTTCTGGGCCTGATCCTCATGGCCGTCAGCTTTTGCATAGCCATGAGCGCCATGTTCGGCCCCAAAGCGGGCCCCGTGGGTTTCGCCGGCACTTTCGGCCTCGTCTTCGCTTTCGGCCTGCCGCCGCAGAGTCTGCCGCAACTCCTGCCCGCCGCATCGCACTTCGCCCTGGGCGGCTTTCTTTTCGTCCTGTACAGCACGCTCAGCGCCCGTTTTCTGGCCTTTCGCACCAAGGAGCAGATGCTGGCCGAATCTTCCTTCGATCTGGCGAAATACCTGCGCATCAAGGCCTCTTTTTATGAAAAGGACGCTCCCCTCGAAGAGCTCTATCCCGTGCTGCTGCGCCAGCAGACGGCGCTGGCCGTGAAGCAGCAGGACACGCGGGAATTTCTTTTCCGCGACACGAAACAAGACAAGGATCTGCGTCTGGCCGAAATCTTCATCATGCAGATCGACTTTTTCGAGTACATTCTGGCCAGCAACACGGATTATGAGCTGCTGCAGAAACATTATTCCGGCAGCGACGCCATGCTTTTTTTGCGCGACCTGGTGCGCAAGACGGCCGACACCATCGATGCCGTGGGCTATGCGGCGTTGCGCCACGCCGCGTCCCCGCGCCACCCCAGCTACAAGGCGGAAATTTACGCCATTGAGCGCGAAATCGAGCGCCTGAGATGGGACAGAGGTCAGGATGCCGCGGCCCTGACCGCCCTGGTCGAAGCCTACGACAAGATCGTGGCCTGCACGGAAATAACGGATGAAATACAAAAGGTGCAGAATGATCCGGACTACAGGCACGACACCGCCCTGTCCCTGAAGCTCTCGCTGTTCACCACCACACCCGCGTACAATCTGCGGCTGCTGCGTGAGAACTGCAACTTCGGGTCCCCCTATTTCCGTTACGCCCTGCGGGCGGGCATCGCCATGGAGCTGGGCTATCTTTTCACCCTCGCCCTGAACCACTGGCAGCCCGACGCCATGTCTCACAGCTACTGGGTGCTGCTGAACATCTCCGTGGTGCTGCGGTCCAGCTTCAGCATGACGGCGGAGCGGCGGACTCAACGCATTGTGGGCAGCACCTGCGGCTGCCTCGCGGCGGCGGCCGTGCTGCAATTTTCTCCCACCATGCCCGCGCTGCTGCTCTGCCTTTTCGCGGCGCAGGTGGTGTCCAAAACCTTCGTCACCGTGGACTACCGCTTCACCTCGGCCGCCGCCAGTTTGCTGGCGCTGCTCCAGATCCACATGCTCGCGCCCGCGACGGGTTTCGCCCTGGGCGAACGCCTGGTCGACACCGTCATCGGCTGCCTGATCGCGTACGGGTGCAGTTTCATCTTTCCCAGTTGGGAATATCGCAGCCTGCCGCGGCTCATGGCCGCCCTTGCAGCGGCCAATACCCGCTATATGCGGGCGGTTCTGGACCGCAAAGTCATGGACGAGGAATACCGGCTGGCGCGCAGGGGCCTTTTCAGTTCGGTGGCCGGGCTTTCCGAGGCCTTCGACCGCATGCTGCGCGAACCCAAACCCATGCGTCGGGCCATCCGCGAAACCGCGCGTTTCACCACTCTGAGTTACCTTTTTGCCGCGCGTATGGCCTCAATCCGCATGCTGCTGGCCCGGCTGGCCGAATTTCCCGCCTTGCAGGACCGTATCCGGCCGGAAATCGACGCGGCCGCGGACAGAGCGGCGAAACTGTTCGGCGCGCCGGAAAAGGCGTCGGACGGTCCTGCAAAGCCGCCCCCCTTGCCGCCTGCCAACGAAAACGACGTGGATTACGCCCAGGCCCATATGCTGGAGTCGTTGCGGCAGCAGCTTGAAGCGGCCCTGCTTCTGGCGGAGGAAGCGCAAACCCTGCGCCGTGCGCTGGAAACAGAACAGGCCGGGGGCAAAAACCCGGCCTGAGGGCGGTATTGTCAGCTGCGGGATTATTTCAGGGCCAGCAGGGCGTCGCGCAGGGAGTCAAGCCGGACGGCCAGATCCTGAAACAAAGAAGAAGCGTCAGCGCCATCGCCGTCGCGGCAGGCGATTTCCAGCTTGTACGCGAGATCGCGCAACTCTTCCGCGCCGACGCCCGCGCAGTTGCTTTTCAAGGAATGGGCCAGACGCCGCGCTTCAGCAAGACTTCCGTCCCGCAACGCCGCGGCGAGCTTCTCTTTCGCATCGGGGATGGCGTCCGCGAAAAAATGGGCGATTTCAAGGTACAGCGCCCGGTCGCCCATGCGATCGACCGCCTCGTCGATGCGTAAAAAAATCCGTGTCATCGCGCGCGCCCGCGCTCAGCGGCCGGACCGCAGCCGGTCGCGCAGGGCCTCGGCCATAATCACGGCCGTACTGAAATCAAAGGCCGCAATGGCGGTACCCAGAGGTTGGGCCAGAAGCCTGTCGAAGGCTTCAAGGCTGCTTTGCATCTGCCGAAACTGCGCGTCCGCGCCGGCATCGTCGTCGCGCAGCAGGGTCAGCAACGCTTCCACTCGGGGCAGCAGCGCGGCCGGGTCAGCGGCGGCGGGCGCGGGCGCGGGCTGCGCCTGCGCCGCGAGATAGCCCCGCACAGCTTCTATGGTCGAGGCAAGGTCCGCTTTGTAGCGGTCAAAGGCGACATCCATGGCCGCTTTGTCGCCCTTTTCGCGGCACAGACGCTCAAGGTCGGCCGCGGAAACCTGTAAACCGGAAGCCCCCAGGTTGCCGGCAAGCCCCTTGATGGTGTGGGCCGTGCGCTCGGCAGTTTCCATGTCGGACGAGGCAAGCAGATTCGCCATTTCAGCGCCCGCGCCGGCATAGGTGTTCTGAAACTGGTCAAGCAGGCGGGTGTACAGCTTGGCATTGCCGCCCAGGCGCTTGAGAGCGGTGGGAACATCCAGGGCAGGTGTGTTTTCGGTATTCATAGGCGGATTTTTCTGCCTTTCTGGGTATGCCGCGTTATGCGGCATACGTTGCTATTAATTGTATGGTTATAAACGCTTTGGCCCTTTCTGTCCAGATTTCAGAGGCACAATCCCCACGCGCGAATGGGTTTTTTTTTTGCAACCGCCCTTTTTTCTTGTGCTCATCGCGCATCTTTGCTAGAAAAACCCCTCCGTGTATTGCTGCACGGAAATTTTTGCGGGTGGAGAAAAGTAACATGGTAACAACTCAAGAACACGAGGGCGACCTCAACTTTGCCAGCGCGCTGGAAAACTATCTCAGTTCGGATTTCGGCGACCTGGAAGAAGGTTCCATTGTCAAGGGCGAAATCGTCCGCGTGGACGGCGACCACATCCTGGTGGACGTGAACTTCAAGTCCGAAGGCCAGATTCCGGCCGCGGAATTCCGCGATTCTTCCGGAAACATCGCGGTGAAGGTGGGCGACCAGGTTGACGTGTTCGTCGTGCGCAAGAACGAAATGGAAGGGTCCATCACCCTGTCCTATGAAAAAGCCAAACGCATGCAGCTGTTCGACCAGTTGGAAGACATTCAGGACAAGAACAGCACCTGCAAAGGCCGTATCCTGCGCCGCATCAAAGGCGGCTACACGGTCGATCTGGGCGGAGTCGAAGCCTTTTTGCCCGGCTCCCACGTCGATCTGCGCCCCGTGCCCGACATGGACGCTCTGGTGAATCAGGAGTTTGAATTCCGGGTTCTGAAAACCAACCGCCGGCGCAGCAACGTCATCGTGTCGCGCCGCGTGCTGCTTGAAGAAGAGCGCGATTCCAAGCGCGCCGGACTGCTGGGCACGCTGGCCGAAGAACAGACCGTCAAGGGCCGGGTCAAAAACATCACCGAATACGGCGTGTTCGTGGACCTGGGCGGTCTGGACGGCCTCTTGCACATCACCGACATGAGCTGGAAGCGCATCCGCCATCCCAAGGAACTGGTCAGCATGGGCCAGGAACTGGAACTGAAAGTCCTGTCCTTTGACAAGGCCAACCATAAGGTGTCTCTGGGGCTCAAGCAGCTTATCTCCGACCCCTGGCAAGACATCACCGCCAAGTTTCCCATTGACGCGAAACTGACCGGCAAGATCACCAATCTGGTGGACTACGGCGCGTTCGTGGAACTGGAAGCCGGCGTGGAAGGCCTGGTGCACATTTCTGAAATGTCCTGGACCCGCAAGCTGCGCCATCCGTCCCAGATGGTGCGCGTGGGCGATGAAGTGGAAGTGATCATTCTGGGCGTGGACCAGGAAAAGAAACGCATTTCTCTGGGCATGAAACAAGTCAAGCCCAATCCCTGGGTCATCGTGGCCGAACGTTACCCCGAAGGCACCATTCTTGAAGGCGCCATCAAGAACATCACCGAATTCGGCATGTTCATCGGCATCGAGGACGGCATCGACGGTCTTATCCACGTGTCCGACATCAGCTGGACCAAAAAGATCCGCCACCCGTCCGAAGTATACCAGACGGGCGACATGGTGCAGGCCAAAGTGCTGGTCGTGGACCAGGAAAGCGAAAAGTTCACCCTGGGCGTCAAACAGCTGACCGAAGACCCCTGGTCTTACGTGCCGAGCAAGTACCCGGTCGGCGCCACCGTGGACGGCCTGGTGACCAACATCACCGATTTCGGCCTGTTTGTTGAAGTGGAAGAAGGCATTGAAGGCCTGATCCACGTGTCTGAAATCAGCAACAAAAAGATCAAGACCCCGGCTGAACTGTTCAAAGAAGGCGTGACCATTCAGGCCAAAGTCATTCACGTTTCCGCCGAAGAGCGCCGCCTGGGCCTGTCCATAAAACAGATGAAAGAAGACGAGGAAAAGAAAAAGCCCAAAGAGTTTCGCACTAGCGGCGACTCGGCGGGCGGCCAGAGCCTGGGGGATCTGATCAAGCAGAAGCTTGAGGAAGATTCCGCCGCTGAATAGGCGGCAGAAACCAGAGCCGGGCCGCCAAGGCCCGGCTTTTTTTTGGGCAGCGGTACAGTTTGCCGTGATGCTTCGTCAGGCATCGGTTACGGCTACGGTCATGTACGGGACGTACACTCCCGTCGCCGACATCTCGCCTTCCTTGCCTGACGGCAAACTGAATCGCTGCCGGGAATGAATGACAGCTTTTGAAACCATGCGGGTGCAGGGGCTCAGCCCCTGCCGGGGTGCGGGGCGGAGCCCCGCTCACCCAGGGCGAAGCTTCATGAAATTAGCGCCGCATTGCTGTTCCGTGCCGGAAATAGAAGAACTGCTGCGCAGGCTCTTTCCGCTTTGCCGCAGCCTGACCGGCCCCGGCAACCGGGAAACTCTGCGCATTCTGGGCGAGATCATCCCCCTGGCCGTGCACGAGTATGCTTCGGGTTCCAAGGTATACGACTGGACCATTCCGGACGAATGGACGCCGAAGGCCGCCTGGATCAAAGGACCGGACGGCCGGGTGCTGGTGGATTTCGCAAAGAGCAATGTGCATCTGCTCGGCTACAGCGCGCCGGTCAGCGGCCGCTTCAGCCTGAAGGAACTGCGGTCCCGCCTGTATTGGCGCGAGGACATGCCCAGCGCCATCCCTTACCGCACCAGTTATTACAAAAGGGACTGGGGCTTTTGCCTCAGTTACGAGCAGTACCGCCGGGATTTCGAAGCCCTGGGCGACGACGCGGTCTTTGAAGTGCTGGTGGACGCCGCTCTGGAACCGGGAAGTCTGTCCGTGGGCGAGTTGCTTATCCCCGGCGACACGCGGCAGGAAATATTGCTTTCCACCTATTTCTGCCACCCCTCGCTGGCCAACGACAACCTGTCCGGCCCGGTGCTCACGGCCTATCTCGCAGGCGAGCTTTTGCGCCGCAGAACCCGCTATTCCTACCGCGTCGTTTTCGTGCCCGAGACCATCGGGGCCATTGCCTACTGCACGCACAACGAAGCGGCCATGAAAGCCATTGACGCGGGTTTTGTCGTCACCTGCGTCGCCGGCAGGGGGCCTTGGGGATACAAGGCGTCCTTTGACGCGAACCACCGCATCAACCGGGTGGTGGAACAAGCCTTCGCGGATCTCGGCGTGCCCGTTCTGCGCTATCCCTTCGATCCGCACGGCAGCGACGAGCGCCAGTACGCCAGCCCCGGCTTTCGCATCAACACGGCCAGCATCTGCAAAGACAAGTACTACGAATACCCCGAGTATCACACCTCGCTGGACAACCTGGCCTGCATCAGCGCGGACGCGCTCTCGCGCACCATGCTTCTTTACCTGCGGGCCATCGAACTGCTGGAAAGCGAAGAATTTTACGAAAGCGCGAACCCGCACTGCGAGGTCATGCTTTCTCCGCGCGGGCTCTACCCGGACGGGGGCGGCGGCATGATGCCGGGCAAGAATTCCGGTCGGCAACTGGACGCCATTCTCTGGCTGATGATGCTTATGGACGGCCGCGCGTCCGTGCAGGACGCGGCGGCCCGGACCGGCTTGCCGGTGGACGAACTGCGGGAGATGGCGGAATTTTTGCGCGACAGGGGCCTGTTGCGCCGCCTGGACGGGCCGGGGCCGAAAACGCTGCCTGGCGGGAGATACTGATATGGACAGCAGATACCGCCTCGAAGCGACCTCTCTGGACGAACGCTGGGACGCCTTTGCGGCAAAATCTCCCAACGCCACGGTCTTCAGCCTGTCGGACTACCTTGCGGCCATCCGCCAACGGGTGGGGTTATATTATATCTTCCGCAACCAGGAAATTCGCGGGGCTCTTGTCGTGCCCGAAAGCGACGACGGCGAAAACGCGGCCATGAACGATCTGATCGTCTACGCCGGGGTGCTTTTTCCGCCGGTTGCCCACAACCAGAACCGGGCGCAGATAACCACGGAGCGCTTTGAGCTTTGCGAAGCCGCCGCCGCTTCTCTGCCCGGTCTGTACAAAAAGGTGCAACTGGCCCTTTCGCCGGGCGTCACGGATATCCGCGCCTTTCTCTGGCACAACTACGGGCAGGAGACGGGCCGCTACATCCCCGACGTGCGCTATACGGCCATCGCCCCCATCGCGGAACTGGCCTCGAAAAGCGCCGACGAAAGCGACCTTTTCGCCCAGTGCTCTTCCGCCCGGCGCCAGGAAGTGCGCTACGCCGCCAAAAAAGGCGTGACCACCGCCGAAGAATTTTTGCCGGACGAATTCACGCGTTTTTACGCCATGACCATGAGCCGCCAGGACATCGCCGTCCCGGCGCAACACCTGGAGGATATGGGCCGTCTTGTCACGGCCCTCGGCAAGACCGGCAAAGCTCGTATGTTCGTCTCGCGCGCCGCGAGGGGCGAGATCGGCAGCATGGCGGTCATGGCCCTTGACCCGCGCCGCGCCTATTATCTCTTCGGGGCCTCCGATCCCGCCCTGCGCGACAGCCACTGCGGGTCCGCCGTAATCTGGGACGCCTTTGCGGCACTGGCGAAGTCCGGAATCGCGGAAGTGGACATGGAAGGAGTGAACAGCCCCAAACGCGGTTGGTTCAAGCTGAGTTTCGGGCCGGAAATGCGGACCTACTATGAATTGTCCCTGCGGTGATAGAATATGTTTTTTACTTGATTTTCCATGTGGTTTACCTAAGCATAGCAAAAGCAACGCCAAGGAGTGACTCATCATGAGCGCAAAGAATTTGGTCGTCGCCGTTGTCGGCGCGACAGGAGCAGTGGGCAGGGAAATGTTGAAGACGCTGGAACAGCGCAATTTTCCGGCCACCGAGGTGATCGCGCTGGCTTCCGCCCGTTCGGCGGGCAGCACCGTGCCCTTTCAAGGGCGCGAACTGCTGGTCAAGGAATTGAAAGAAGATTCTTTCGCCGGCATTGATATCGCCATCTTTTCCGCCGGCGGCGGCACCTCGCAAAAATACTCCCCTCATGCGGTGAAAGCCGGCTGCGTGGTGGTCGACAACTCCAGCGCCTGGCGCATGGACGAGCGCTGCCCCCTGGTGGTGCCCGAAGTCAACAGCCATGATCTGGAAAATCACAACGGCATCATTGCCAACCCCAACTGCTCCACCATTCAGATGGTGGTGGCGCTGAAACCCCTGCACGACGCGGCGAAAATCAGACGCGTGGTGGTTTCCACCTATCAGGCGGTTTCCGGCACCGGCCAAAAGGGCATCGAGGACCTGGACCGCCAGGTGCGCGGCTTGTTCAACATGCAGGAAGTCGAATGCCGGACTTACCCCTACCAGATTGCCTTCAACTGTCTGCCGCACATCGACGTCTTCCTGGAAAACGACTATACCAAGGAAGAAATGAAGATGGTGCACGAAACCGTGAAGATCATGGGTGATCCGGGCATCAAGGTCACGGCCACCACGGTGCGCGTGCCCGTGTTCTACGGCCATTCCGAAGCGGTGAACGTGGAAACCGAAAAGAAACTGACGGCCAAGGAAGCCCGGGTCATCCTGTCCCGCGCGCCCGGCGTCAGGGTTCTCGACAACCCCTCGGAAAAGATCTATCCCATGCCCATCGACGCCGCGGGTGAGGATGAAGTGTTCGTGGGCCGAATCCGCGAAGACGAATCCATCGCCAATGGCCTGAACTTGTGGGTCGTGGCGGACAACATCCGCAAGGGCGCGGCTCTCAACACCGTGCAGATAGCGGAAGTGCTGCTGCAAAAAAATCTGGTCCGGGTCAAGAACCCGAACCTGTTTCTGAACTGACCATACCATGGCGGGGGGAATTCCCCTCCCGCTTTCCTCAGGAGGCCCTATGATTCCTGTAGTTTCCGGAGACGAGTACCTGAAGCGGATGCTGGCTCTGCCCCGCGCCTGCTCCGGCGAAATCCTGGCCTATTACGAGCACCGCGTCGGCAGCATCTGCACGGACCCCAAAACCATGCTGCTGCCCCTCGACGACCATATAGCCCACCGGGGCGACGGCGTGTTCGAAACGGTCAAATACACCGACGGCCTTCTGTATCAGCTTGATCCGCACCTGGAACGCATGCAGCGTTCCGCCGCGGCCATGTTTCTGACGCCGCCCTGCTCCTGGGAGAGAATCCGCGAGATCATCATCGAAGTCGCGGCCGCGGGTAAAGAAAAAACCGGCCAGATGCGCATTCTGCTCGGCCGCGGCGAAGGCGGCTTCGGCATCGACCCGGCCGAATGTCCGACAGCCAGTTTGTATGTGGTGGCCTATCGATTTCACACCAAGCCCGAATCCTGGTTCGAAAAAGGACTGAAGGGCTACCGCACCAGCATTCCTGCCAAGCAAAGCTACGTGGCGCGGGTCAAGAACACCAATTACGTGCCCAATGCCCTGATGATCCGCGAGGGGAAAGAGAAGGGCGCGGACATCCCTTTCTGTTTTGATGCCCAGGGTTTTCTTGCGGAAAGCGCGGTGGCCAACCTGTGCATCGTGGACGAGGCGGGCAAGCTGGCCGTACCGGAATTCACCCATTCCCTTCCCGGTACGACTCTGCTGCGGGGCATGGAACTGATCAAGGACGAGGTGGCCGTGACCACCCGCAACATAGCTGAAGAAGAAATCTACCGCGCGCGGGAAGTGGTGCTCATGGGAACCGGCCCCGACTGCGTGGCCATCGTTTCGTACGAAGGCAAGCCCATTGCCGGCGGCGTACCCGGCCCCGTATCCACGCGCCTGCGGGCGCTGATCAAGGAAGACATTAAAAAGACCGGCACCCCCGTGCCCGGCCTGGTATAACGAGCCGTCACAGTCTGTTCGCGGGCCGGGCCCTGTGCCCGGCCCCGGCTTTGTGAAGCTCCGGAGACGGCATTACGTGACCCGCGCGCATTTTCTGCATCTGGATGCCTGGACCTGCGGCCAAAGCCAGACCCTGGCTTTGGCCGTGGCCTTGCGCGATGCGGGCTGGGACGCCCGGGTCATTTGCCGTCGCGAGTCGCCTCTTTATGACGCAGCCCGGGCGCGGCGGATCCCCGCGCATTTTCTGCCCCCGTCCGGCGTTTTTTCTCCGTCCGTTCTGTGGTCCTTTTTTCAGGCCCTTGCCGCTTTGCCCAAAATTTCGCCCTGCCTGGTGCAAGCCTGCGATCCGGCCGCGTCCCATCTGGCCTCTTTCGCCGCCCGCTGGAAAAAAAACCTGCGCCTCGCGCACATCTGGCGCGGCCCTCTTTCTTCTCCGGCAGGCGAAAGGATCGCCCGCTACCTGAAGCCCACGGTCCCCATTGTCGCCGACAACGAAGCCGGGGCCGCATGGCTGCGCGGCGCGGGCCTCAACATCGAACAAGTGCGCCTGATTCCCTGCGGCCTGGATTCCGCCGGTTCCGAGCCGCACACGCCCAGAAACGACGGACGCTTCGTGCTGGCCGTCACCGGCGGCCTGACCGACGACAAGGGGCATTCCGCTCTTTTTGACGCGCTGGCCGTGCTGGCTTTGCGTCCGAACCTGCCGCCCTGGGAACTGCGCGTGCTGGGGCAGGGACCCTTGTTTCACGCCCTGCTTGGCGAGGCGGAAAGCAAAAGCATTGCCGGGCATCTGGCCTTTCTGGGCGGGCAGAACAGTCGCAGCCAGCTGGCCGCCTGCGATGCGCTGGTCCTGCCCGCGAGCGGCGGAGAGCATTGCCTGCCCCTTATTTTGCAGGGCTGGGCCTGCGGCGTGCCCGTCGTGGCCGTGGAACGCCCGGAATACGCCGATACCCTGCGGCCGGGCGAAAATTGCCTGACCGTCCCGCCGGACGACCGGCAAGCCCTGGCGGATGCCATTGTCCGCCTGGCCGGGGATGAAAGTCTGCGCGAACAACTGCGCCGGGGCGGGCAGGACACGCTGAAACGCTTTTCCCTCGCGGCCATGGTCCGGGCGTACGCGGATCTGTATGAAAGTATCTACCAGAACGGGGGGGGGGGGGGCGCGCGCCCCCCCCCCCCCCCCCCCCGCGAGCCCCCCCGCGACACCCGGGCCCGGGCGGAGAGAGCGGGCCGCGAGAGGCCGAC
>JAVBRE010000142.1:0-20107 GCA_031548325.1 Desulfovibrionaceae bacterium | reverse complement strand
CGCCATTTGTAAAATGCGGCGCTGCTCATGCCGTGTTCACGGCAGAGCTCGGTGACGGGAACCCCATTCTCGGCCTGCTTCAAAATCGCCAGAATCTGGCTGTCGGAAAATCGGGACGTTTTCATGCAAAATCTCCGTGTTTGCTATTCTCGGAAATTCTACTTCAAAACGCTACTTTTTTGCGGGGGGATTACCGGGACGGCGCCGCTCGCGCTTGCGGGCCGCGCGGTTCTCTGTACACCGGCGCTTTTTTCCGGTAACGTGAAGTAAATTGCATTTTCCGACAAAAATTGTGGAACAAGCATTGTTTTCGAGGACGCAAGGATTGGACCCAATGGGCGCATTGTCCGATAACGACGCGCTGGAGCGGTTTGAAACCATATGGGAACATGTTGAATGCGGCATTTCGATCATTGATGCTGCAACGCGTGAAATATTGGACATCAATCCCGTTGCGGCGCGAATGTTCGGCGATGACAAGGAAAAAATCGTCGGAAAGAGATGCCATAAGTTCATCTGCCCGTCGGAAGAGCATTCATGTCCCATTATGGACAAAAATCAAACCGTCGACCGTTCGGAAAGAAAATTCATCCGCGCTGACGGCGAGATGATTCCGATAATAAAATCAGTAGCAAAAATCAATTATAACGGGCGACTTGTTCTTCTTGAAAGTTTTACGGACATATCGAATCTGAAAAAAGCGGAAGAGCGGCTGCTTTCGCTGAAAATAACCGAACAGGCGAATCAGGCGAAAAGCGATTTTTTGTCGCGCATGAGCCATGAAATGCGCACGCCCATGAACGCCATCATCGGCATGACAAGGATCGCCCATAACAGCGAGGACGTGGAAAAGCTGAAGTATTGCCTGTCGACCATAGGAGCCTCCTCGGCTTATCTTCTAAATATTATTAATGATGTCCTGGACATGTCCAAGATAGAGGCCGGCAAGCTGGAACTGCATAGCGTTCTTTTCAATATGGAAAAGACGCTCATGCAGGTCTGCGAAATCATCACGGAAAAAGTAGAGCAGAGCGACATAGAGTTCAACGTCCGGCTGGGCGAGAGCGTGGGCATGCGCTATATCGGGGACGAGCAGCGGCTTTCCCAGGTTTTGCTCAATTTGCTGTCCAATGCGGTGAAATTTACGCCCAGATACGGCGCGATCAACTTGACCGTCGAAGAAACGCGGAAAAAAGAGGATGTAAGCCTGTTGCGCTTCACGGTGTCCGACACGGGCATCGGAATGAGCCCCGATCAGCTCGGCAAGCTGTTCAACGCCTTTGAACAGACGGACAGCAGCATTGCACGGCGGTTCGGCGGCACGGGCCTTGGTCTTGCCATAGCGAAAAGCATCGTTGAAAAGATGGGCGGCGCCATCAGCGTGGTGTCGGAGCTTGGCAAGGGGTCCGTATTCACGGTTGAGGTCGAACTCGGCCGTCCGCGGCGGGCGGGAGAGACAAGCGTCGCCCCCGATACGCCTTTGCGCGCCGTGACGGCGCTTGTCGCGTCCGGTTCCGGATCGGTCAGGGAAAGTTTCAGTTCCATCGCCGGCTGTCTGGGCATGGTCGCCGAAGTGGTGGAAAGCGGCGGCGAAGCCCTTCGGGCCGCCCGCTCGGCCGCCGCGGCCGGCTCTCCCTATTCCGTCGTTTTTCTTGATTATGCCCTGCCGGACATGAACGGCATTGTGACGGCGGGGCGGATCAATGACGAGGGTTACCGGGATAAAATTGTTCTTCTTTCGCCCTTTTTGCAGTGGAACAGCATTGAAGCTTCCGCGCGCGAGGCCGGGGTCCGGCATTTTGCCCCCAAGCCTTTGTTCCCTACGGCCGTGGCCGAGGCCGTCGCGGCGGTCGTCGGCGCCCGGTTCACGGATGAAAATCCGGACGAGGTGAAGGACGTTCCGGATTTTTCCCATGTTTCCTTGCTGCTGGCTGAAGATGTGGCGCTCAACCGCGAGATTTTCCGGGCCTTGCTCGAAGAAACGCAAATCCGCATCGATATGGCGGAAAACGGACGCATCGCTTTAGATAAGTTTAAAAACAGTCCCGGCACATACGACATCATCATCATGGACATGCAGATGCCGGAAATGGACGGTTTTGAGGCGACCCGAATCATCCGGGGGCTGGACCTGGAAAGGGCGAAAACCGTGCCCATTATTGCCATGACGGCGAGCGCTTTCAAAGAGGATATTGAAAAATGCCTTGCCGGCGGCATGAACGATCACCTTGCCAAGCCCATTGACGAAAGGGCGGTCATTGACAAAATCCGGCGGCACTGCGGCGGAAAGTCCAGCGACGAGCGCAGGCGATAATTTTTTTCCGCATGGCCGCCACGGATTCGCCGCGCGGGCGGGAGTTCCGTCATTCTTTTTCCATGGCTTTGCCCCGCGCGTCGGCGGCAAGAATTGCATCGATGATGTGGCCGCGCACGGCGGTGCGGGCCAGGTGGTTGGTGCCCGCGATGGTCATGCCGGCGGGAGAGGTGACGTTCGCATGCAGCGCGGCCGGAGCCTGCCCGGACGTTTCGACCATGCCGGCGGCTCCCGTGAACAGGGCGCAGACCATGGCCGTGGCTTCCTGGCGGGTGAAGCCCAGGGTCACGGCCGCCTCCATGACCGCGTCCATCATGTGGTATACATAGGCCGGGCCGCAACCGGCCACGGCGGAAAAGGCGTTCATCTTCGCCTCGGGCAGGATAAAGACCGTGCCCAGCGCCGTAAAAAGCTCGCGGATGTCGTTTTTGCTTTCCGGCGAAAGGGCAGGATCGTCCAGGCACAGGGCGAAAAGGCCTTTCCCGATCAGGGCGGGGGTGTTGGGCATGACCTGCACGGCCGGGCAACTTTCGGCCAGGGCGGCTCTGAGCGCCGAAAGCGGCTGCCCCGCCGCGATGGAAAGCAGGGTCTTGCCCGGACCGAGCGCCGGCCGGATTCGTTCGATCATGGAGAGAAGCTGATAAGGTTTGACCGCCAGAAGGACGAGAGAACTGTCCCGGGCCAGGGCCACAGGGTTCTCCTTCCAGACGCCGCCGGCTTTTTCCAGCTCCGGGCGCAGGCTTTCGTTCAGGTCGTGCCCGGCCACGGCAAAACGGCCGGAAAGGGCCGGGCTGCGCAAAACGCCGTGGGCGATGGCCCCGCCCATATTGCCGCAGCCGATGATGCCTAAGGTGTGATGCGTCATGTTCGTATCCTCGCGCTGCCTCACAGCAGCAGTTCTTCCTCGGAAGGCGTTCTTTCCCAAAGTATTCTGCCTTGGCGCTTTTTACGCTTGCGCAGCAGCAGGTACAAGGCCCCGGCCCCGCCGTCGCCGGGTTTTGCCGTGCAAAAACCGAGAACCACGCGCTTGAAAGGGTCGCGGGTCAGCCAGGCCTGCACCCGTTCGCGCAGGACGGGCAGGCCGCCGGGGGAATTGCGTCCCCGACCGGTCACCACGAGCAGGTGCCGCTTGCCGTCCCGGTAGGCGTTTCTGATGAAAGAGGCCAACGCGGCATAGGCCTGCTCCATGTTGCGGCCGTGCAAATCGATATGCCCTTCCGCGCTGTAGGCTCCGGCGCGCAGCTTGCTCAGGACCGCCGGGTCCAGGTCCCGCACATGTCCCTGAATGAACTCGTCGGTGTATTCAAGCGCGAAATCAAGCCTGCCCGTCAACACATCGTCCATGACGAGTTCGGGCGCGGGCGCAGTATGAAAACGGGCGCCTCCGGCGGGTTTCGGCGGCGGGGGCAGATCGCGCCCCCTGGCGCGGATAGGCAGGACGTCGCCCACGGCCTGGACGAACAGATCTTCTTCGGCCGGGGCCGGAAATGGATTTGCCGTATTCCGGGTGTTCATGGTATCGTTCTCAATGAATGTCAGTTTATCTTTACGCTGTTTTCAGGCATGGGTAAATGTAAGAAATAGCCGCGAGCCGCTACGGAGTATCTTTTGCAAGAACAGCGCTTTATCGGTGTGTATGCAAGCAGCGAAATGCCGTCCACTCTGGGCGCTTCGCATCGCCCCATGGTCAGGCGCAAGCGCTTGTGGTTCGTCTGGGAAACGGGCGACGGCAAATACCAGGTGCAGCCGCTGAATGCCGTCCATATGCCGATGGCGGAACCGCGCCTGATCACGGCAAAGGAATTTGAAACCCGCTTCACGGCGGAAGCCGAATGCTGCGCCGCGCCAGCCGGCTGCGCGCCGGATGGCGAGCAGCAGGAACAGCCTCCGCAGATGCCGGAAGGGGACATGCCCGGCGAAAGCGGCGGGCAGGACGCCCCTCAGGTTTTGCGGGCGGATGACCCCAATCTGCTCCAGATGTGGCTGGAGGGAAGGGCGCCCGTCCCGCCCCGGCAGGAAGGGCTGACCCCGGCGCAGGAAGCGGAAATGACGCGCCTTTTGGAAGATGCCCTGCTTGATCCGTCTCGGGAAAGCGCCGCCAATGCTTCGGGTGTGGCGGAGGCGGGTGAAACGTGGGATGCGGCGACAAAGAGCGATCCGGCGGAAGAGCGGGATCCGGAACAGGCCCTGCGCGCGGATTTCGCCCTGGCCCTGCTGCAATTGAAACAGGGGCGGCGGAGCGACGGCGTGGCGGGCCTGGAGCGTATGCTTTCCCGTCCTTACGCGCCTTTCGCAAGCGCGGCCACGATCTTTTCAGAACTGGGCCTCAGCTTGCGGCGGCTCGGGCTTATCAACCTGTCCCTGCTCGCGCACCAGCGCGCGCTGGAATTTGCCCCCGAGGACGAGAGGGTACATTTCAACCTTGCGCGCAGCTTTCACGACCTGAACAAATTCAGCACGGCCCGGATGCACCTGGAACGGGCGCTGGCCATAGCGCCGGACTTCACCGTGGCCCGCCAGTTTCTGGTTTTTTTGAAGGCCAAGGACCCCGCTCCCCTGGCGGACGGAAAAGAATGACGCGCGGCGCATTGTCGCTGTTTTTGGGTATGAGGAGAAAACGCTGATGAACAAGGGCTTGCTCGGGATAATTCTGGCGGTGTTGCTGGGCGCGATGGTTCTGATCATGGTCAATCAGAAGGGAACGCCCCCGTCCGGGCCGGCTGATGCGGCCACGGCCGTGCGGGGCCAGGAAAACGGTACGGCGAACCGCACGCAGGCCACCGCGCAAAGACCGGCTTCTCAGGCTCCGGCCGGCCAGGCCCGTCCGGCCAACGCGACAACGGCCGCGGTTACGCCGCCCGCCGCGGCCCCCGCGGGGGCCGCCCCCTCCGCATCGAATGCCCCCTCTTCCGGGACGGCCTCCGCGCCGGGCGGCACGCCGCCGCCCTTGCCCAAGGTCGACCCGCCGGCTTCCGTTCTCCCTCCGGCCGCCGCGCCCGCGGCGAAACCGGCTGCAACCCCTGCCGCAACGGCCAATGCCTCGTCCGTTCCCGCGGCCAGACCCGCGCCCGATGCCGCTCCGGCCGCGAAACCGACCCCGGCCGCCAAGCCGGATACGGCGAAACCCCTTGCCGTCACCCCGGCCAAAGGGCCGCACAGCTTGAAAAATATCAGCCTGCATTTCAAGGGCAAGGGCGTTCTATTGCGAATAGAGTCGGACAACGCTTTTACCGGCAAGACTTTTGTGCTGCCCGGCCCGGACCGTATGGTCGTGGACCTTGCCGGGGAATGGAACAACATGCGCGCGCCCTCGGTTCCCTCCAACAACCTGGTCAAGGGCGTACGCATCGGCAAGCAAAGCGGCGGCCCCAGGCTGGTGCTGGACCTTGCCCGTCCGCCCAAGTCGCACGAGGCCGTACGGCCCTCGCCGACGCTTATGGAAATTACCGTCGAATAGCTGTTTTCATAAACGCCCCTTTACCCGGGGCGTTTATGTCCTATACTCATTGAAACTCGTTTTCAGGAGGACCTATGGCCGCCATCACCGTTACCGGCATGAGTTGCGAGCACTGCCGCCGTTCCGTCACTGAAGCTATTTCCAAAGTCCCCGGCGTCAGCGCGGTCAGTGTGGACCTGTCCACCGGCAAGGCGTCCTGGCAGGGGGACGAAAGCCCGGCGGCGGTGGAAGCGGCCAGGGCCGCTGTGCGCCATATCGGTTTTGATGTCAAATAGCCTGCAAGACCGCCGGCGAATTTCAAAAACTTTTCACCGCGGGGGCAGGGGGGGCTCAGCCCCCTTGCGGGGCGCGGGGCAAAGCCCCGCTCTCGCCGGAGGTCCGACGTGTCTTTTCCGTCCCATGAACGGGTGCCTGTCCGGGGCATGACCTGCGCCGCCTGCGCGGCGCGGATCGAGCGCGTGGTCAGAACCATGCCGGGCATCGGCGAGGTTACGGTCAATCTTGCCGGCGAAGAGATGGACGTGCGCTTTGACCCCGGCCTGGTGAATCTCGCGGCCATGGCCGAACGCGTTGCGGCCGCCGGATTCGCCCTGGAAACGGACAAGCTCGTCAAAAACGAAGGCGTCGGCGATGCCGCCGCGCGCTGGGAAGAGCGCAGCCGCGAACAGCGGCAAAAGCTGCTGGCCCTGCGGCGCGATCTGCGTTTTGCCTTCGCTTTCGCCATGCCGCTGCTGATGCTCTCCATGGGCGAAATGGCGGGGCTGCCGCTGCCGCATTTCATTTCTCCGCATTTTTCGCCCCCGGCTTTCTCGCTGGCCCAGATGCTGCTCTGCCTGCCGGTGCTCTGGACCGGACGGCGGTTTTATCTGCTGGGCCTGCCCGCGCTTGCGCGGCGCGCGCCGAACATGGACAGTCTGGTGGCGCTGGGTACCGGAGCGGCCTTCATATACAGCTTTTGGGGCACGCTGGAAATAGTCCACCTACGGTATCTGATGGCTTCCGCGCCCTTTCCGGTCCGGGCGGATCTGGCGGCGACCAGCATGCACCTGGCCATGGATCTCTATTACGAGTCGGCGGCCGTGCTCATTGCCCTGGTTTCTTTGGGCAAGTATCTCGAACTGCGTTCCCGTTCGCGCACTTCGGAAGCCATTAAAGCCTTGCTCGACCTGGCGCCGGAAACCGCGACCCTGCTGCGGGACGGCGAACAGATCGTCATTTCGGCGGCGGACGTGCGGCCGGGCGATATGCTGCTGGTGCGGCCCGGAGAACGCGTGCCCGTGGACGGCGTGGTCGTTGAAGGGGCTTCGGGCGTCGACGAGTCCATGCTGAGCGGCGAGAGCATCCCCGTACACAAGGGGCCGGGAGACTCTGTCGCCGGCGGCACTCTGAACGGCCAGGGCGCGCTGATTTTTTGCGCGGAGCGGGTGGGGGCCGACACGGTTCTGGCCCGCATCGTGGCGCTGGTGCGCGAGGCGCAGGGGTCCAAAGCCCCTATCGCCAGCTTGGCGGATACGGTCAGTTTGTATTTCGTGCCCGCGGTCATGGCCCTGGCGTTCGTCGCCGCCCTGTTCTGGCTGGCCAGAGGAGAAGACGCCGCTTTTGCCGTGCGCATTCTGGTGGCCGTGCTGGTCATCGCCTGCCCCTGCGCCATGGGGCTTGCCACGCCCATGTCCATCATGGTCGGCACGGGCCGGGGCGCGCAACTGGGGATTCTGGTGAAAGACGGCGGCGCGCTGCAGGCCGCGTCCGAACTGGACGTGCTGCTGCTGGACAAAACCGGCACCCTGACCCTGGGCAAGCCGGAACTGACCGATATCCTGCCTCTGGGCGCGGGCGGCGCCTGGAGCGAGGACAGCCTGCTGGGCCTTGCGGCGTCGCTGGAAGCGCTTTCCGAGCATCCTCTGGCCACGGCCGTCGTGTCGGCCGCCAGAGAAAGGAAGCTCGCCCTGTCGCCGGTTTCGGATTTCATCTCCGTGCCGGGCAGGGGCGTGGCCGGCTTTGCGACCCCTCCGGGCGTGGAAAAGGCCGTGCGAATCGCCGTGGGCAATCTTGCTTTCGCGCGTGAAGAGGCGGGGCGCGACCTGCCGGAACTGACGGCGCTGCTGAACACGCTGGCCGAAGAAGGCAAAACGGCGCTGCTTTGCCTTGCGGACCGCGAACCCGCGGCTCTGCTGGCCGCCGCCGACCCCCTGCGGCCGGAAGCGGCCGAAGTGGTCCGCCGTCTGCGTTCTCTGGGGCTGCGCCTGATGATGCTGACGGGCGACAACGCGCGCACGGCCGCGGCCGTGGCCCGCCGCGCGGGCATTGACGAGGTGCGGGCGGAAGTGCTGCCCCAGGACAAAGAGCGGACCGTGGCCGCCTTGCAGGCGGAAGGCCTGCGCGTGGGCATGGTGGGCGACGGGGTCAACGACGCCCCGGCCCTGGCCAGGGCCGATGTGGGCCTTGCTCTTTCAAGCGGCATCGACGTGGCCGTGGAAGCCGGGGACATGGTGCTGATGCGCGGCGACCTGGGCGCGGCCGTGACCGCGCTGGCGCTCAGCCGGGCCGTCATGCGCAACATCCGCCAGAACCTTTTCTGGGCTTTCGGCTACAACGTGCTGGGCATTCCCGTGGCCATGGGGCTGCTGCATCTTTTCGGCGGGCCGACCCTTTCGCCCATGATAGCCGGGGGGGCCATGGCGCTCAGTTCCGTTTCGGTGGTGACCAATGCGCTTCGGCTGCGCTCGTTCCGGCCTTAGAGCATTTTAACTTTGAAATTATACAATTGAAGTCTCGTAACGGCACAGAATTAAGCACATAACAATGCTAAATTACAAAAGATAAACGACACGCTTCGCGGGCATCCGCTTCGCGTCTGCCGAGCAATTTCTCTTTGAAATTGCTCTAGGGGCTGTCTCAAAAAAGCGTCTTTTACTCTCCTTCGTCCTACACTCAGCGCTCCGAGGGCGGCGTAATCCCGGGAATGACCGTCCGTTTTTCCGTTCCGTTATTGCGCGTGGCGTTGTGTTGCGCGTCGAATGAAAGTCGTCTTTTTTGCTCCGCCGCTTCTTCGGCGGCCTCATCCCCGGCTGTTCTTTTTTGTTTCAACTTTTCGCTGAGCGCGAAATAGACCACGTCGTCGCGCAGGGCGTTGCTGTAGTTGTGGATGAATTCCGGGTTAAGGTCCAGGCCGTACAGGTATTTTTCAATCAGCACGAGGTTGACGCGACATTCCTGGCGCTGCATCTTGATGTAGGGCGGGTAGGTCGCGAGGATGCGTTCCGGGGTGGAGTCGTCCGCCGTCGTGATGTTGCCGAGTCCTTTGCTGACGCAAAGAAAGTAGTTGCGGCTGATGGTCGAAAGCCCGTCCAGTTCTTTGTCCGTCAGGGCGCTGAAGGCGCGCCCGCCCGCCGCGTCGGCCGACAGGGCCGGGCAGAGCAGCAGAACGGCGAACGCGAGCAGGGCGGTTTTTTTCATGGGAGCCTCCGGGTATGGGAAGATTTATGGAGTATTATCTTTTTTATGCTTTTCAACAAGAGATGCCGGCGGCTCTCTGGCAGCGGCCTGGTTTGCCATTGATTATTCCAGCCGCACCTGATAAACAGACCCGTTACTCTACCGAATTGAGAACATTGTAACTTTGAGATTATATAATCGAGGCTTGCCCGGCATGCTGTCGAGTTCATATAACATAGTGAAATCATACAAACCAAACGACACGCTTCGCGGGCATCCGCTTCGCGTCTGCCGAGCAATTTAAAAGCGAAATTGCTCTAAGGAGCCACAATCATGCGCCATACGGTGGAAGATCTTTCCCCAGTGAAGAAAAAAATCGTGGTCACGGTGCCCGCTACGGAAGTGGACGGCGTTCTTGACCGGACGACAGCCGGGTTCCGGTCCCGCGTGGCTCTGCCGGGCTTTCGTAAGGGCAAGGCCCCGCTGCCCATGGTGGAAAAGCGTTTTTCCCAGGACATTTACAGCGACGCGGCCAACGAGCTGGTCAACGGCAATATCGGCGAAATACTGCGCGAGCTGGATCTTGAACCCCTTTCGGGCATCCAGTTCGAAGGCGGCGAAAACCCGCTGCTGCGCGGCAAGGAGTTCGCCTACTCCTTTACTTTTGAAATAATGCCCGCCATGGAAGTGCCCGTTTATGAGGGGATCGGGGTGGAGCAGGAAGAAGCGGCCGTTTCCGACGAGGAAATTGATCAGGTCATTGACCGCGTGCGCCGTAATATGGCCGAACGCGTGCCCGTCACCGAAAAACGTCTGCCCGCGGAAAGCGACGTCGCCACCATGGATTTCGCCGGCTTTGACGAAACGGGGGCTCCTGTGCCCGGCGTTTCCGGCGAGGGTTTCAGCGTGTCGCTGGGCGAAAAACAGGTCATTCCGGATTTTGAAGCCCTGCTGCGCACCGTGGCTCCCGGCGATTCCGGCGAAGGCGCGGTAAAATTTCCCGACGATTACGGCAACAAGGACCTGGCCGGCAAGACGCTGACCATGAAGATCACCGTGAAGTCGCTGGAAGAGCGCAAACTGCCGGAAATCGACGCCGAGTTCGCCAAAAAGGCGGGCGGCTTCGAGTCCGTTGAGGCCATGCGCGAGAACGTGCGTTCCTCGTATCTGCGCAACCGCGTGGAAATGGCCAAAGCCAAAGCCCAGAGCCTGCTGCTGGAAGGGCTGCTGGAAAAGACTTCTTTCCCTCTGCCCGAGGGCATGCTGGACCGCTATACCCAGAACATCATGCACGATCGCCATGAGAATCTGGCCCGCCAGGGCAAGGACATGAGCGCCCTGCCCGAAGCGGAACAGGAGGAGATCAGGGCCGAAGCGAAGACGGAAGCGGAAAAGTACGTGAAAACGCAACTTTTCCTGTTGACCGTGGCCAAGCGGGAAAAACTGGAGGCAACGCCTCAGGAAATGACCGCCGCCCTGCGCCAGATCGCCATGCGCGGCGGGCACGACATCAAGGACGTGCAGGAACATTACGCCCGCAACAACCTGTTCCCGGCCTTGCGCGACAGGCTGCTGGCCGACAAGGCCATGGACGCGATCTATGCGAAAGCCGCCCCTGAACGGGCGGCGGAAATCGCCGACCGGGACGGCGAAGAAAAGCCCGGGCAGGCCCCGGCCCAAAAGACCGAGGTCAATGCTGAAGCCGGAGGCGAATCCGCTGCGGAATAAAACGGTTTTGCGCCGTGAAAGCTTGTGATATGAAGCGGGGAAGGGCCGACCGGCTCTTCCCCTGTTTGCTTGTGAGATTTCCTGATCTAGACTTTTACATTGAAATGCCGATATTACATAGACTGAACAATCGTGATTCGCGCAAGGAGACGCCATGCCGGTACCCATAGTCATAGAAACCACAGGCCGTTCGGAACGGGCGTACGACATTTATTCCCGCCTGCTGCGGGACAGAATAATTCTGCTGGGCGAAGGGGTGGACGACCACACGGCTTCGTTGATCTGCGCCCAGCTGCTGTTTCTGGACTCGGAAGACCCGGAAAAAGAGATATACCTGTACATCAACTCTCCCGGCGGTCTGGTCACGGCGGGCCTCGCCATTTACGACACCATCCAGTACATCACCTGCCCCGTGGCGACGCTGTGCCTGGGCCAGGCGGCCAGCATGGGGGCGCTGCTGCTTGCCGCCGGCAGCCCCGGCCTGCGCTATTCGCTGCCCAACAGCCGGATTATGATCCATCAGCCTTCGGGCGGCTTTCACGGCCAGGCCACGGATATCGAGATCCACGCCAAAGAGGTGTTGCGCCTGAAAAGCCGCTTGAATGAAATTATGGCCAAACACACCGGCCAGACCCTGGAAACCGTGGTGGAGCATACGGAACGCGACCGCTTCATGAGCGCGGAAGAAGCCAGGACTTTTGGCCTTATCGACAGGGTTTTGATCTCGCGCGAAGATCTGGCCCCCCCGCCGGCGGAATGATCCGCCCACGCTGAAACAGTCTTTTAACGTATTTCGTTTTTGAGGTTGCGCAGTGAAAGTTTTGCAAGCGGTATGGGTTGCAACATATAACAACGCGAGATTACAAAGATAAACGACACGCTTCGCGGGCACCCGCTTCGCGTCTGTCGAGCAGTTTCACTTTGAAACTGCTCTAGGGAAGAATCATGAGCAATGACACCAACAAGGGCGATTCACAGAAACGCTGCTCTTTCTGCGACAAGACCGAGGACGCGGTCAAACGCCTGATCGACAGGCCGGGCCACGCCGCCATCTGCGACGAGTGCGTGGTCCAGTGCATGGAAATCATGACCGACCAGATCAAGCAAGAAGTGCGCGAAGAGGGCAAGCTGCTGTCTCCCCAGGCGCTGAACGCCCGGCTGGACGAATACGTCATCGGTCAGGCCCAGGCCAAGAAAACATTGGCCGTGGCCGTTCACAACCATTACAAGCGGGTTTTTTTCAGCGAAGCGCTGGGCAAGGATGTGGAACTGGAAAAAAGCAACATCCTGCTTATCGGTCCGTCCGGCAGCGGCAAGACTCTGTTGGCCAAAACCCTGGCCCGGGGCCTGAACGTGCCTTTCGCCATAGCAGACGCCACGACCCTGACCGAGGCGGGCTATGTGGGCGAAGACGTGGAAAATATTCTGGTGCAGCTTCTGCAGAACGCCGACTATGATCTGGAGGCGGCCGGCAAGGGCATTATTTATATCGACGAAATCGACAAAATTTCGCGCAAGGGCGATTCCGCTTCCATTACCCGCGACGTGTCGGGCGAAGGGGTGCAGCAGGCGCTCTTGAAAATCATCGAAGGCACCGAGGCCAACATTCCGCCCAAGGGCGGCCGCAAGCATCCGCAGCAGGAATATATCCGCCTGGACACTTCGAACATTCTGTTCATCCTGGGCGGCGCTTTCGTGGGGCTGGACAAGATCATCGAGCAGCGGCTGCGCGGCCGGGGTCTGGGTTTCGGGGCAAAAATCGTCGAAGGCAGGGCGGACGCCGGGGTCGTTCTTTCGCAGGTGCACCCCAACGATCTGGTGAAGTTCGGCCTGATTCCGGAATTCGTCGGCCGCGTGCCCGTGGTCACCTATGTGGAGGATCTTTCCGAAGACGACCTGATCCGGGTGCTGACGGAACCGAAAAACGCCCTGATCAAGCAGTACCAGAAGTTGTTCTCGCTGGACAACGTGACCTTGCGTTTCACCCAGGACGCGCTCAAAGCCGTGTCCCATCTGGCGGTCAAACGCAAGACCGGGGCCAGAGGCCTGCGCAACGTCATGGAACAGGCCATGCTGGATATCATGTATCATCTGCCGTCCCGCGAGAATCTGCGCGAATGCGTGATCAACGCGGCAGTCATCGAAAAGGGCAAAGAACCCCTGTATATATACAACACGGACGCCCAGGCGGAAGCCCGGTCCGTGTGAAAAGACGAGCAGGGGCTGAGCCCCCTGGATCCCGCATTGCGCCGTACGGCCGCAAATGGGGTTGCAAGGGGATAATCCCCTTGCCGGGGTTTGGGGCGGAGCCCCAAATTCGAATACAAAAGAGGCTTGTATGAGTAACGGGCATGACGACGGCGCTTCGCGCATTTTGCCTTTGATGAGTTTGCGCGAAGTGGTGATGTTTCCAAAGGCTGTGGCCCCCCTGTTCGTGGGGCGCGAGGCTTCCATCCGCGCCATTGAGCGGGCTGCCGGCGAGTTCGACAAACAGATCATGCTGGTGACCCAGCGTGATTCCAATGTTGAGCGGCCGGGCTTTTCCGACTTGTTCGAGATCGGCACGGTCTGCCGCATTTTACAGCTTTTGCGCCTGCCCGACGGCACCATCAAGGTGTTGTTCGAAGGCCTGTATCGGGCGTCCTGGTCCCGCCTGGAGGGCGCTCCGCGCGTTCTGGAAGAGGACGGCGGCGATTTTTCGCGCGTGCGGGTGCGGCCCGTGCCCGACGAAGACGCCGGTTCGCCCGAATCTGCCGCTCTGATGCGGGCCAGCGTGGAAAGCCTGCAAGAATACGCCAAGGTCAACAAAAAATTCTCGCCGGAAGTCATGCAGGCCCTTTCCGCGGCCGCAACGCCGGGGGCGCTGGCCGATTCCATCATGAGCCACCTGAAGGTGGACTACCGCAAGAAGCAGGAAGTGTTCGCCACCATCAACGCCATGGACCGTCTGGAGAAGGTCTTCGGATTGCTGCAGGCGGAGATAGACATCGCTTCCATGGAACGGCGCATCAAAAGCCGGGTCAAGACCCAGATGGAACGCAACCAGCGCGAGTACTACCTGAACGAGCAGATCAAGGCCATCCATAAGGAAATGGGCCGCGATGACGACCCGCAACAGGAAGTGGCGGAACTGGAAAAACGTTTCGCCGAAAAGAACATGCCCGAAGAAGCGCGGGAACGCGGCCTGCGCGAAGTGAAAAAACTGCGGCAGATGCCGCCGTCCTCCGCGGAATACACCGTGGTCCACAACTATGTGGACTGGATTCTGGACCTGCCCTGGAACGATTTGAAAGAAACTTCCATCGACATTGAAACGGCCAGAGAGATTCTGGACGCCGACCATTTCGGTCTGGAAAAACCCAAGGAACGCATCCTGGAATATCTGGCCGTGCAGAAACTGGTCAACAGGCTCAAAGGCCCCATCCTTTGCCTGGTGGGCCCGCCGGGCGTGGGCAAGACCTCGCTGGTCAAGTCCGTGGCCCGGGCCACGGGCCGCGAATACCTGCGCCTCTCTCTGGGCGGCGTGCGCGACGAGGCGGAAATACGCGGGCACCGCCGCACATACGTGGGCGCGCTGCCGGGCAAGATCATCAAGTCGCTTAAACAGGTCAAATTCAACAACCCGCTGTTCTGCCTGGATGAAATCGACAAGATGAGCATGGATTTCAGAGGCGATCCTTCGGCCGCGCTGCTGGAAGTGCTGGATCCGGAACAGAACAACGCCTTCAATGACCATTATCTGGACCTGGATTACGACCTTTCGCAGGTGTTTTTCATCACCACGGCCAATTCTCTGCACGCCATACCCTTGCCCTTGCAGGACCGCATGGAGATCATCCGCCTGCCCGGTTATCTGGAAAACGAAAAGCAGCATATCGCCCGCAAGTTTCTGGTCCTCAAGCAGATGGAAATGCACGGCCTGACGGCTGACAATTTGCATCTTTCCGACCCGGCTATTCTGGAGATCATCCGTTCGTACACGCGCGAAGCCGGGGTGCGCAGTCTGGAGCGTGAAATCGCCACCATCTGCCGCAAGGCGGCCATGCGCATCGTCAAAGAAGCGAAGGCGGAAGCGGATGCGCCGGCAGAAAAGACTCCGGTCAAGGTTTCGGTCTCGCGCAGCGGCCTTGAAGGTCTTTTGGGCGTGAAAAAACACCGTCACGGCGAAAAGGAAGACGAGTCCCAGGTCGGGGTCTGCACGGGCCTTGCCTACACGGATCTGGGCGGCGAACTGCTGCTGGTTGAAACCGCGCTGATGCCCGGCACGGGCAAGGTGAACATTACCGGCAAGCTGGGAGATGTGATGACCGAATCGGCTCAGGCCGCGCTTTCTTATGTGCGTTCCCGGTCCGACCTTTTCGGGCTGCGGCCGGATTTTCACAAGGACATCGACATTCACATCCATGTGCCCGAAGGCGCGACTCCCAAAGACGGCCCTTCGGCCGGCATCACGCTTGCCACCTCGCTGGTTTCCGCCCTGCTCGGCATTCCGGTGCGCAACGATATCGCCATGACCGGCGAGATCACTTTGCGCGGTCGGGTGCTGCCCATCGGCGGCCTGCGCGAAAAGCTGCTGGCCGCGCATCGCGGGCTGATCCAGAAGGTGATCATACCCAAGGATAACGAAAAGGATTTGAAAGAGGTGCCGGCAGAGATTCTGAAGGGCATGACCATCAGCCCGGTGGAAAACGCCGACGACGTGCTGGTTCAGGCTCTGGCGGGCGCGGCGGGCGAAAACATCTTTTCCGGCCGGGCGGACGCTTTGCCGGTTTACCGTTCGCTGCGGGAAGACAAGCACTGCGAGGACATTCCGGTACCCACGGCCCAATAACAGGAACAGGATATAACCTGTAGTTATCCTCGCATATAAAAAAACGCGATTTCACACAGCGCTGTTGCTCTGCTACCGAGACAATAGCGCTGTTTTTTTTTTGCTCGACGGGCGGCCCGAATCTCGCGCTCCGGCCCATGTTGTCCACCATTCTTAACCTTTCGAGGAGCAGACATGACCGAGACCATTTTGGCTATAGCCGGCTTTCTGATGGTCGGCATCATTGTGTGGGGACTGGTTCAGTCCAAGATCACCCCGGTTCCCGTCTTTGTCATTGTTTCCGTTATCGTCGGCATGCTGGTGATCCTGCCCGACTACAACCTTCTGTTCAAATCCATTGACTCCGGCGTCAGAACGACGATGCCGATCGCGGTTCTTTTTATTTTCTCCATTATATACTTCAGTTTGATGAACGACGTGGGCATGTTCGACCCCTTCGTGAATTTTCTGGTCAAATCGGCCGGCACCAACGTGGTGCTGATCACGGTGGTGACCTCGATCATCGCCATCATCGCCCATCTGGACGGCGCGCTGGCCTCCACGCTGCTCATCACCGTGCCTGCCATGCTGCCCATTTACAAACGTCTCAATATGCGTCCCCTGGTCCTGCTGGTCATCATCGGCGCGGCCATGTCCATCATGAACCTGCTGCCCTGGGGCGGCCCCGTGGCCAGAACGGCGGCCATCACCAAGCTGGACATCAATCTGCTCTGGAAAAACCTGATTCCGCTGCAGATCGTGGGCTGTTTCGTGGTTGTGGCCTTTGCCGCCTTCATGGGCGCAATTGAAAAGAAACGCGGCGCGGGCCTTGCCGTGGGCGCCGGCGGCGTTGTCGAGATGCCGCAGGAAGAAATTGATCCGAAAAAAGAAGCTCTGAAGCGGCCCAAGCTGATCTGGTTCAACGCCCTTGTGACCCTGACCATTATTCTGCTGCTCTGCTTCACCAAGATTCCCCTGTATTTCGCCTTCATGGCGGGCCTCGCCGTCACCCTGGTGGTGAACTTCCCCAACCCCAAGGACCAGACCGCGCGCATCAAGGCTTATGCGGGCGAAGCCCTGGCCATGTCCTCCATTCTGCTGGCCGCGGGCGTGTTTCTCGGCGTGCTGACCGCCAAAGTGCTGCCCCTGCCGGGCGTCATGGCTGCCGGTAAACCTGTGGTCCTGGACATGATCGGCGCCATGGCCAGAATGATCATCTCCGTTATTCCCAATTTCCTTGGGCCTTACCTGCACATCATTCTGGGCTTCTTCTCCATCCCCATCGGCATGGTGCTGGGCACCGACTCCTTCTTCTTCGGCTTCGTGCCCCTGGCCATGGAAGCCGGCAAGAGCTTCGGCGTCGACCCCGTCAACATGGCCAAGACCCTGCTTATAGGTAAGAACTACGGCGTGCTGGTCACCCCGCACGCGGCCACGACCTATCTGGCTATCGGTCTTGCCGGGGTGGAACTGAAAGACCATCTGAAATACTGCACTTTCTGGCTGTGGATTCTAGGGGTAATTTCCATGCTTATCGCGTTGCCGCTCGGTATTATCAGTCTATCGGGCATACCCCAGCCGCTTTTTAGCCTTTGATGCTTCCGGTCCCCGCGTCTGCGCGGGGACATTGTCTCTCCGCGGGCGGGCCTGAATGCGCCCGCCCGCGAAGAGAGGCTGTCGTCTTCGTGGCCAGAAAACATTTTCCAGGCATTTTAACTTTGAAAAGTTGTATCAGCGGCTCTGATAATTGCGGAAAGTCCGCTTAATACTATAAGTAAATTACCAGACTTAAACGACACGCTTCGCGGACGTCCGCTACGCGTCCGTCAGAGCAGATACGCTTTTTCAGAGCTAATCTGCTCTATCCCGACAACGCGCTCCAGCGACCCAAGAGGAGGGTATATGCTCAGTTTGTGTAAACCGGCTCAGGCCGGGACTCTGGAATCTTCCGACATGCTGGTTTCCGTCGCCCCGGCGGAAGCGGGCGCGGGCATCCAGTTGGATCTGGTTTGCCCGACCATGCAGCAGTTCGGGCAGCATATCAAAAAGCTGATCACCGGCATTTTCGCCGAATACGGCATCAAGGACGCGGTGGTTCAGGCCAATGACAAGGGCGCCGTGGATTGCGTCATTGAAGCCCGCGTGAAAACCGCCATTCACAGAGCGGCGCAACAATAAGGAAGCTGCCATGCAAAACCGAGAAAAATTGCGCCGCACGGTCATGTACGCGGCCGGCAACAACGCCGCCCTGGTGCGTGACGCCGGAATTTACGGCGCGGACAGCGTCATCTATGACGTGGAAGATTCCGTTTCCGTGTACGAAAAAGACAGCGCCCGCCAACTGGTGTTCCACGCCTTGACCCGCATGCGCCGAACCTGCGAGATCGGGGTTCGCATCAACCACATCAGCACCCCCTGGGGCCGCGACGACCTGGACATGCTGCTGCCCGCGAAGCCGGACTACATCCGTTTGCCCAAAGGGGAGAGCGGAGACGAAATTCGCGAACTTGACCGCATCATCACGCAGGCGGAACAGAAATGCGGGTTTGAGCCCGGCTGTATCAGGATTATGGTCTCCATCGAAAACCCGAAGGGTCTGCGCAACGCCTACGAAATCGCCACGGCCAGCCCCAGAATGATCGCCATAGCCATCGGCGGAGAAGACTTTGCCGCGGCCTTGAAGACCGAAAAGACCAAGGGCAATGAAATCACCGGCGGCCGCGAAATATTCGTTCCCCGAGGCCTTCTGGTGCTGGCAGCCAAAGAAGCGGGCATTCAGGCTATCGACTCGGTGTTTTCCGACCTGAACGATACAGAAGGCCTGCGTAACGATACCTTGCTGGCCAAGGAAATGGGCTTTGACGGCAAGTCCTGCGTGAACCCCAGGCAGATATCCGCCATCCATGAGGTGTTCACCCCGGATAGGAAGGATATCGCCTATGCGCGCCGTGTCCTGGCCGTGTTTGATGAAGCCGTGAGCAAAAATTCCGGCGTCATCGCCCTGGACGGAAAAATGATCGACATGCCCATGGTCACCCGCGCCAACCGGATTCTGGCCCTTGCCGCCGCCGCAGGCGTCAGCCCTGAGGAGAAGCAGTCATGAAAAATGCCGTCGGTCGTGAAATACCGGCAAGCCTGCCGGGCTACAAACCCGTTGTCCCTTACGCCGGGCCTTTTGCCACGCCTCCCGCGCCCGGCGCGCGCAAGGCCGGGGCCCTGCTCAAAACATCCCGCCCGGATATGCCGGGAAAGGTTCTGCGTTCCATTGAAGAAGCCATCGAGGCCAGCGGATTGAAGGACGGCATGACCGTTTCCTTTCATCACGGCCTGCGCAACGGCGACTATGTCATGAATATGGTGATGCAGGCCGTCGCCAAAAAGGGCATCAAAAATCTGACCCTGGCCCCCAGCACCTTTCAGGACGTCAACGACCCCCTCATCCCCCTGTTTGAAAGCGGCGTGATCAGCGCCGCCCAGACCAGCGGGCTGCGCGGCAAGCTGGGCCGGTACCTGACCATGAACCGGCCTTCGAAAACCACCATTCTGCGGCCGCACGGCGGCCGCGCCCGGGCGCTCGAATGCGGGGAACTGCGCGTCGACGTGGCTTTTCTCGCCGCGCCGACCTGCGACACCTTCGGCAACATCAACGGGGTGCAGGGCCCGGCGGCCTGCGGCGCCATGGGCTACGCCATGGTGGACGCCCGCTATGCCGACACCGTGGTGGCCGTCACCGACAATCTGGTGCCCCATCCCATTTGCCCGGTCAGCATACCCCAGCATCAGGTGGATTTCGTGGTGGCCGTGGACTGCATCGGCGACCCCAAAGGCATCGCCACCGGCGCTTTGCGCGGCACGCGCAACCCCAAAGACCTCATCATCGCCGCAATGTCGGCCTCGGTCATCGAGCACGCCGGCTATTTCAAGGACGGATTTGCCATGCAGTTGGGCGCGGGCGCGGTTTCCGTGGCCACGGGCACCCTGCTGCGGGACATGATGGTGCGCGACAAGATCACCGCATCCATGGGCATCGGCGGCATTGTCGGACCATTTTGCGATCTTCTGGACGAAGGGCTGATCCGCACCTTGTTCGATACCCAGAGCTTTGACGACCGCACCATACAGTCCCTGCGCGACAACCCCAAGCATCAGGAATACGACTGCAGTTTTTATTCCGACCTCTGGAACAAGGGGACCATGGTCAACAACCTGGATTACGTGGTGCTGGGCGCCACGGAAATGGACGTCAACTTCAACGTCAACGTGATCACCGACTCGAACGGCATCATGATGGGCGCCGTGGGCGGGCATCCGGACGCCGCCGCCGGAGCCCGCTGCACCATCATCACCGCGCCCCTGCTGCGCG
>JAVBRE010000181.1:0-8285 GCA_031548325.1 Desulfovibrionaceae bacterium | reverse complement strand
CCTACGGCTCCGGCAGTTTTGCCGAACCCCGCCCCTGTCTCCTGGCGGGTTTTGCAGCCCGGTCTTGAATTGGCTTCCATCCAGCTTGACGTCGCGGAGTTGCCCCCGCCGCAAACGGTAACCTCGGAAACGCCGTTTACGTCTGCCGTTCCCGGTTCCGCAACAAACGCCACCGTGTCCCGGCCTGTTCCCGCACCGGCTCCTTCCGTCGCGTCCGGGGTTACGGTCACGGTGCTGCGCATCGACCCCGCCCGCTATGCATTTACTTTGTATATGGCCTCGGAAAACGGCGACACGCGAAAACTGTCCGACCTGGCGCGCGCGCATGGCCTGTCGGCAGCCATCAACGCGGGCATGTACCTGCCTGACGGCAAAACCAGCACCGGGCACCTGCGCAGCGGCACGCACATCAACAACCCCAGGGTGGCGGCCAATTTCGGCGCCTTCTTTCTGGCTGAACCGAAAAACCCGGCCTTGCCGCGCGTGCGTCTGGCCGACCGCGGCGACGATAATTGGCAGGACCTGCTGGCCCAGTATAATCTGGTCATGCAGAACTACCGTATGAACACCCCCCAGGGCCGGGTGATCTGGAAAGACGACAGGCCCCACAGCATCGCCGCCCTCAGCGTGGACGACAAGGGCAGGGTGCTTTTTCTGCTCTGCCGCGAACCCGTGTCCGCGACGGCCTTTGCCGCAACAATGCTGCTGCGGCCCTTGGGCCTGCGCACCCTGATGTACCTGGAAGGAGGCTCGGAAGCGGCCCTGCTGGTAAACGCCGGAGACATCAAAGAAGTGTTCGTCGGCCGTTACGGCGGCGGCTGGAGCCTGTCCGGCAACCCGGACGTCCTTTTGCCCAATGTTCTGGGCGTGCGGCCGCTGTCCGGTTCTTCGCCATCCTTGCGTTGACCGCGTTTTGCAAAAAAGAAAGACCCCCGGCGGATCGCTCCGGCGGGGGCCGTGTCACGCTGTCGCGCGGCGTTTATTGTTTCACTTCGGTATAGTCGGCGTCCACGACGTCGTCGTCCTGTTTCGGCTGGCCGGCGGAGCCGGCGGCTCCGGCAGCGCCCGCGCCCGCCGCTCCGGTTTCGCCGGATTGGGCTTTTTGAGCGTAGAGCTGTTCGGCCAGGGTGTGCGAAGCTTTGGACAACTCGTCCATGGCCCGCTTGATGGCGTCGAGGTCGTCGCCTTCCATGGCTTTTTTCAGGGCGTTGCTCTTGGCTTCTATATCGGCCCGCAGAGCCGGGTCCACCTTGTCGCCGAGGTCGGACAGGGTCTTTTCGGTGGAATAGACCAGCGAGTCGGCGTGGTTGCGGGTTTCGATCAGTTCCTGTTTTTTCTTGTCTTCTTCGGCGTGTGCTTCGGCTTCCTTGACCATCTTCTTGATGTCTTCTTCGGACAGGCCCGAAGAAGCGGTGATGCGGATGGTCTGCTCCTTGCCCGTGCCCAGGTCCTTGGCGGACACGTTGACGATGCCGTTGGCGTCGATGTCGAAGGCCACCTCGATCTGGGGCAGGCCGCGCGGCGCGGCCGGAATGCCGGACAGTTCAAAGCGGCCCAGCGTCATGTTGTCCTGAGCCATGGGGCGTTCGCCCTGCAGCACGTGGATGGACACGGAAGGCTGGTTGTCGGCGGCCGTGGAGAACACCTGGCTCTTGCGCGTGGGGATGGTGGTGTTGCGGTCAATAAGTTTGGTCATGACCCCGCCCAGGGTTTCGATGCCCAAAGACAGAGGAGTGACGTCGAGCAGCAGCACGTCCTTCACGTCGCCGGCCAGAATGCCGCCCTGAATGGCAGCGCCCATGGCCACCACTTCGTCGGGGTTCACTCCGCGGTGCGGTTCCTTGCCGAAAAATTCGGACACCTTTTTCTGCACCAGGGGCATGCGCGTCATGCCGCCCACCAGCACCACCTCGTCGATTTCAGAGGATTTGATGCCCGCGTCGGCCAGGGCCTTTTTGCAGGGCTCAATGGTGCGGTCCACCAGATCCTGCACCAGGCTTTCCAGTTTGGCCCGGGTCAGCTTGATCATCATGTGCTTGGGCCCGTTCTGGTCGGCCGTGATGAAGGGCAGATTGACGTCGGTTTCCATGGAGGTGGACAGGTCTTTCTTGGCCTTTTCGGCGGCTTCTTTCAGGCGTTGCAGGGCCATTTTGTCCTTGGACAGGTCGATGGCGTTTTCTTTGCGAAATTCGTCCACCAGCCAGGTGATGACACGCTGGTCGAAGTCTTCGCCGCCCAGAAAGGTGTCGCCGTTGGTGGCGCGCACTTCCACAACGTTGTCGCCCACTTCCAGAACGGAAATGTCGAAGGTGCCGCCGCCCAGGTCGAAAACGGCGATTTTTTCGTTGGCTTTTCTGTCAAAGCCGTAAGCCAAGGATGCGGCCGTAGGCTCGTTAATGATGCGTTTCACGTCCAGGCCCGCGATGCGGCCGGCGTCTTTGGTCGCCTGGCGCTGCGAGTCGTTGAAGTAGGCGGGCACGGTGATGACCGCTTCGGTCACGCTTTCGCCAAGATAGGCTTCGGCGTCGGCTTTCAGCTTGGCCAGGATCATGGCCGAAATTTCAGGAGCCGTGTAGGTCTGTCCTTCGATGGCAACAGCGGCGTCGCCGTTTTTGGCGGCAACGATCTTGTACGGGCTGTGCTCTTTCCAGCGGTGGAGTTCCGCTGCATCGGCGCGCCGCCCCATCAGGCGCTTGATGGCAAAAACCGTGCGCTCGGGGTTGGTGACCGCCTGGCGTTTCGCGATGTCGCCCACCAGTCGCTCCTTGCCGGTAAAGGCGACAATGGACGGGGTGGTGCGCCCGCCTTCGGGGTTGGTGACGCACTTGGGATCTTTGCCTTCCATGACGAAAACACAGGAGTTGGTGGTCCCAAGGTCTATGCCGATAATTTTACCCATTATGATAGTCCTCCCAAAAAGCGGCCGGTCTGTCCCCGTGCGGAACCGGCGCTGCATTGATATAAAATGTGATTGTGGCGCATCCGCCGGGGTCTTTTGTCGCCAGCAAAAAATAAGACGGCTTTTTCCTTCGTCCAGAGGAAAAGACAAAAATTTTTACGGGAAAAATCAAAGGGAGCGCCTTTGCGCGGGCAAAGAGCCGCCAAAAGCGCGCGGACGCGCCATTTTTTGGCGTGTCCGCGTTTTCAGGCCGGGTCTTGAGCCACAGCTCAAGGCGCGTTTTTTCGGCCGCCTTGCCCTTCGCGGTAGCGCGAATTAGGATAGTTGGCCGTTGACTCCGCGTGGGTGCTGACAGTATGCAACCCGGAAAGCCGCCTGAAAAGGCCGGGCCGTCCGGCTTGCGGTGTAAAAACGGCGAGAGCCGACGTCAGAACGGAGAGCGGAAGAAATGTTCAAGACTGTCAGGGCCAAATTGCACGGCATACGGGTCACCGGGGCGGATCTCAACTACCACGGTTCCGTGACGCTGGATCCGGAAATCTGCCGTATGGCGGGCCTGTACCCTTTGGAGTTTGTCTACATATGGAACAAGAACAGCGGGCATCGCATCAGCACCTATGTGATCTACGGAAAGCCGGGGTCGCGTTGCTGCATCCTGAACGGCGCGGCAGCCCGCACCTGCCAGCAGGGCGACGAGGTGATCATCTGCGCGACGGAATATCTGCAAAAGCCCGAGGAACTGCGTGAACTGAAGCCCCGCGTCCTGATTTTCGGCGAGAACAACGCCGTTGTCGAGCGTCTGCAATATTCCGTCGGAACGGACGGCGACCAGGGCTTCACCTTCGACGTTCTCGGCCTGCCGCAGGACTGAGCAATTCACGAATGAAATGAGTCAATTGCTCTGCAAGGATTTGTCTGAAAATCCTTGCCGCGAAATGCTTGCAGGCTGGCTTTGTCAGCCGTTAAGCAAGCATTTCAAGCGTGAAATGCCGTAGAAGTCATCTCATAATCAACCGCAAGTTGTTATGAGGTGCATTCTTCCAGATTAGGCATTACCAGGGCATGGGGCCACGGCGGTCCACAAACAGGCCGGTCGGGCCGCCCGGCGGCAATGTCGCCAGATGCACGATGGCATCCGTGCCTTCCGCGACTGTCTGCTGGCCTTGGTGCGCGTTCAGGTCGGTCGCCGTGCCGCCGGGATCAGCCGCGTTGATGCGCATGTGAGGCAAGGCGCGGGCGTATTGCAGAGTCAGCATGTTCAACGCGCTTTTCGAGGCGCAATAGAGCGGCGCCGGTACCTTCGATTCCGGCCGTTCGGGATCGCGCACGATCGCAAACGAGCCCAGCCCGCTGGAAACGTTGACGATAACCGGGTTTGCCGACTTTTGCAGAAGTGGGATAAAGGCGTTCATGACGCGCACGGGACCAATGACATTCGTGGCGAACACGGTTTCCGCATCTTCGCCTGTGAGGTCGGCGGCTTTCTTGTGGCTTCCGGAAACGCCGGCGTTGTTTACCAGCACGTCCAGACGCCTCTCGATTTCGGTGAGCCGGGTCGCGGCCGCCTGCACGGACGCCTCATCCGTAACATCAAGCGAAAGCCATGCGACGCCAAGCGCCTTCGCAGCCTCCGCCCCCCGCTGGGAGTCGCGGACGCCGATATAGACTTTGTATCCCAAACCGTTCAGACGTCGCGCCGTTTCGCGGCCCAGACCCTTGTTGCCGCCCGTAATCAAAGCGATCCTCATGTCCATGGATTCAGCTCCTCGGCATAGCGTGTACGCTGGAAGTCATTCTATGTCGCTCCGCATGGTTTCCAGGCCCGGATAGCCTGCGCCAGTTTTTCCGCGTCTTCAATTTTCGTGGCCCAACTGGTGCAAAAGCGCACTGCGGTGCGCTCCCCGTCGCTGGGTTCGATCACGGCCCAGCTGTATTCGGCCGCAAGGGTCCGCAGCAGGGCGTCGGGCAGGACGGGAAACTGCTGGTTGGTCGGCGAAGGGCAGAGAAAGGGGTGCCCCGCGTCCTCGCAGGCCTGCCGGATCAAAGCCGCGGCCTTGTTCGCATGTTCCGCCATGCGGAAATACAGCCCGTCTTCGAACAGAACCTCGAATTGTATGCCCAGCAGCCGTCCCTTGGCCAGCATGCCGCCCCGTTGCTTGATGATATAGTCGAAATCCTCACGCAGGGCGGAATTGCGAATGACCAGAGCTTCGCCGAAGAGCGCCCCCACCTTGGTGCCGCCGACGGAAAAAACGTCGCACAGCCGCGCGATGTCCGGCAGAGTCAGGTCCGCGCCCGGCGCGGTCAGCGCGTACCCCATGCGCGCGCCGTCCATGAACAGCAGCAGCCCGCATTCGCGGCAGGCCGCGCTGAGGGATTCCAGTTCCGCCCTGGAATAAATCGTGCCCAGTTCTGTAGAATGGGCAATGAAGACCATTTTCGGCTGCACGGCGTGAACGCGCGACGCATCGCGCTGATGCGCCTCGTGGGCGGCCCGCACCTGGGCGGCCGTGATCTTGCCGTCGCTTGTGGGCAGGGCCAGCACTTTATGTCCGGTGGCTTCGATGGCCCCGCTTTCGTGGACGTTGATATGGCCGCTTACGGGCGAAAGCACGCCCTGGTGCGGTCTGAGGGCTGCGGCAATGACCGTGAGATTGAGCTGGGTGCCGCCGGTCAGAAAGCGGACAAGGGCGTCCGGCTCGCCGCAGGCGGCCAGAATCAGCTTCGCCGCCCTGGCGCAGTGTTGGTCCTCGCCGTAGCCCGGCGTCTGTTCGAAGTTGGTGGCGTTCAATCGTTCAAGTATGGCCGGGTGCGCGCCTTCGCTGTAGTCGCAGTTGAAGCGGATCATGCGGGTCCTCGGTTGTTGTTCGTATTGATGATATATTTAGCCGGAATGATGCCCGTGGCCGCCGCGGCCACGATGTTGCCCGAAACCCCCGGCCCGTCCCCGGCCACAAAAAGGCCTTTGACGGCGGTCTGCAAACCTTCGCCGCTTTCGACCTGGGTGGCGAAAAATTTGATTTCCGGCGCGTAGAGCAGGGTTTCTTCATTGGCCACGCCCGGCAGAACCTGATTGAGCTGTTCCAGCCCGTCGCGCAGGTTGTGCACAATGCGTTCGGGCAGGGCTATGCTGATGTCGCCGGGGGTGACGTTTTTCATGCTGGGTTCGAAAGAGCCTTTGCCGATGCGGTTCCAGGTGGAGCGCCGGCCGCGCTTCAGGTCGCCGAAACGTTGCAGAATGGGCTTGCCGCCGCCTATGAGGCCGGCCAGTTTGCCGATGGCCACCCCATAGCCCTGGTTGTCCGAAACCGGGTCCGTCAGCACGACTTTGGACAGAAAGGCGAAGTTGGTGTTGGCCGATTTTTTGTCGTGATAGGCATGGCCGTTGACGCAGACGAAGTCCTGGTAATTTTCCAGGGTCACGAAACCGCCGGGGTTGGTGCAGAAGGTGCGGGTCTGGTCGTCGTAGCGGCTGGTCTGGACGAAGAAAGTGGGGTCGTAAATCACATCGGTCACGTCGGACATGACGTCGTTATGCACCTCCACCCGCACCCCGACTTCAATGCCGCGCTGGCTGACGGGCAGGTTGAAGCGGCGGGCCAGTTCGCCGACCCAGTCCGCGCCCACCCGGCCCGGCGCCAGAATGACGGCTCTGGCTGCATACTCGCCCCTGTCGGAAACAAGGCCCGTCACCGCGCCGTCTTTCACCCGCACGTCCAGCACGGATTCGTTCGATCGTAGATCCACGCCCTTTTCTTTCAGGTACGCGCACATGCCGCCGATATGCTCGGGCAGGCGGTCGCTGCCCAGATGCTTCTGGCGGATGAGCAAAAGGTCCATGCCGTGCTTTTTCGCTTCTTTGCGCAGCCCCCTGGCCGCGTTCATGTCCGAGGGAAAGACCGGCGCGTCCATGCCGAAGCGGTTGAACACGCTTTCCGTCTGCACGATCAGTTCCTCGGCCTCGGGCGCGGACATGAACTGGGTCAGGTCCGTCTTGCCCAACTTGTGAATGAAATTCAGCTTGCCGTCGGAAAAAAGCCCGGCTCCGCCGTAACCGGAAAGAATATGGCAGGCGGGTTTGCAATGAATGCACCTGCCCGTGCGCGGACTGGGACAGTGTCGTTTTTCGACGCTCCGGCCTTTTTCGATCAGGCAGACGGAAAGGGTCGAGTGTTCGGCCAGCCAGTAGGCGGCGAACAATCCGGCCGGGCCGCCGCCCACGATGATGACGTCGAAATGGTCGCGCGCTGCGGGCATTGTGGCCTCCTGCATGAAAAACTTTTTGCTCTTTTCTGGTACGCGACATTCAACGGCCTTACAAGACGCGGCGCAAGGGCATTCCGCACTGGACAGCCCGGCCGCGCGAGGATACAAAAACAATCTCAACAGGAGCCTCTGTGCGCCGTTATCTTACATTCTGGCGGGGCCGTCCGCATCACGCCGCCTTTGCGATCATCGTCGTCACGACCCTGGTTCGGCTGTGGTTTATCGCGTCCGGCCAACTGGATCTGGTGCAGGACGAAGCCCAGTACTGGGACTGGTCCCGTCGTTTGCAACTTTCCTATTATTCCAAAGGGCCGCTCATCGCCTGGATCATCGCCGCCGGGACATATCTGTTCGGGGATACGGAATTCGGCGTGCGCATCGGCGCTGTGCTGGGGTCCTGTCTGGCGCAGGTTCTGCTCTATCTCGGCGTGGCCCGCCTGCTGCGCCGGCCGGCAACAGCCGTGCTGACCCTGTTCGTCGCCAACACCACTCCGCTGTTCATGGTCTGCGGAATTCTGATGACCACCGACAACCCGCTGCTGCTATGCTGGCTGGCCGCGCTCTTTTGTCTGCACGCCTCGATTTCCCGGCCGGAATCTCTCGCGCCCTGGCTCGGCCTGTCCCTGTCTTTCGCCTTCGGCATCCTGGCCAAGCAGACCATGCTGGCCATGGCCGGCGTCGCCGTGCTGCACGCCTGGGGTCTGACCCGCCATGGCCTTTTGCCCCAAGGGCACTGGCGGCGTCTGCTCATCTTCCTGTCCTGCGGTATTCTGGCCGGGCTGCTGCCCATTTTGATCTGGAATTTTTCCAACGACTGGGCAACCTTTCGCCATGTGGGGCGGCTGGCCGGCGTGGCTCCGGCCCCTCTGGAATCGCCGCCCCTGATCCGCTTCGACCGCCTGCCGGAATATCTGGGCGGCCAACTCGGACTTATCTACCCCTGGTGGCTGGCTTTCATGCTTTACGGTGGCTGGCGCGCGCTGCGCGTGACCTGGACAGGCGCGGAAGCAGCGGGGGTCGCGGGACCCCCCCCCCCCAGCCAAAGTACAGGGGACCAACGGACACCGACGGGGGCGGCCCCGGAATGTAAGCCCAAACACGCGAGGCACCAAGAGGAGGA
>JAVBRE010000104.1:0-2981 GCA_031548325.1 Desulfovibrionaceae bacterium | reverse complement strand
GGAAAACCAAAAACCGGAATATGGGGTCCAGGGGGATTATCCCCCTGGCGGGAGTCCAGAGGGCAGAGCCCTCTGGGACATTATATAAAGGAGTCCGCAGATGGACCTGAAAAAATTCACTGAAAAATCACAACAGGCGGTTGCCGACGCCCAGACCATTGCCCTGCGCCTGGGGCATCAGCAGGTTGATGTGGAGCATCTGGCCCTGGCCCTGGTCGAACAGGAAGGGGGCCTTGCCCCCCGCTTGCTGGAACGGGCTCATATTGATCCGGCCGCCTATACGGCCGCCCTGCGGGAAGATCTGGCCAAAAAACCGTCGGTCAGCGGCCCCGGAGCGAGTTCCGCCGGGTTGGGCGCCACGGTGCGTTTGCAGCAGATGCTTATCCGCGCCCACGACGCGGCGGACCGCATGAAAGATGAATACGTCAGCGTGGAACATGTGGTTTGCGAACTGGCCGGAGAAGGGGCGGGCACTCCCATAGGCTCGGTGAACCGGCGCTTCGGCCTGACCCGCGACAAAATATTGCAGGCCATGAACGAGATGCGCGGCAACCAGCGCGTGACCACGCAGAATCCCGAGGATACGTACGAGGCGCTTTTCCGTTACGGCCGCGACCTGGTCGAAGAAGCGAGGAAGGGCAAACTGGACCCGGTCATCGGCCGCGATGCCGAAATCCGGCGCTGCATCCGCATTCTGTCCCGGCGCACCAAAAACAATCCGGTGCTGGTCGGCGAAGCCGGGGTGGGCAAGACTGCCATCGTAGAAGGTCTGGCCCACCGCATTCTGCAAGGCGACGTGCCCGAAGGGCTGCGGGACAAAAAGCTGTTTGCCCTGGACATGGGGGCCCTCATCGCCGGGGCCAAGTACCGGGGCGAATTTGAAGAACGCCTGAAAGCCGTGCTCAAAGAGGTGGAATCCGCCGCAGGCGGCGTGCTGCTGTTCATCGACGAGTTGCATACCATCGTGGGCGCGGGCCGCACCGACGGCGCCATGGACGCGGGCAACATCCTGAAGCCCATGCTGGCGCGCGGGGTATTGCACTGTATCGGCGCGACAACGCTGGACGAATACCGCAAATACATCGAAAAGGATCCGGCTCTGGAACGACGCTTTCAGCCGCTGCTGGTCGAGGAACCGAGCCGCGAAGACGCCATTTCCATCCTGCGCGGGCTGAAAGAGCGTTTTGAGGTGCACCACGGGGTGCGCATCAGCGACGCCGCCATCGTGGACGCCGTGACCCTCTCCAGCCGGTATATCAGCGACAGGCGGCTGCCGGACAAGGCCATCGACCTTATTGACGAGGCCGCCGCCATGATCCGCACGGAAATAGACTCGCTGCCCACCGAACTGGATGAAGCCAACCGCAAAATCATGCAGCTTGAAATCGAGCGTGAAGCCTTGCGCCGCGAAACCGACAAGGCATCCAGAGAGCGCCTGGAAAAGCTGGAAAACGAGCTGGACGACGTCCGCGCCCGCCATGCGACGCTTCTGGGGCAGTGGGAAAAGGAAAAAGGCGGCATCAACGATATTCGCCGTCTGAAAGAGGGGATTGAGAAAACCCGCCGTCTGATCGAAGAAGCCCAGCGTTCTTATGACCTGAACAAAGTCGCGGAATTGCAGTACTCAACTTTGCCCGACCTGGAAAAACAGCTGAGCGCGGCGGAAAACGGCGTCAAGGGCGAATCCGACACGCGTCTGCTCAAAGAGGATGTGGGCCCCGACGATGTGGCCGCCGTTGTGGCCATGTGGACGGGCATACCGGTTTCTCGCCTGCTGGAAAGCGAAAAGGCGAAACTGCTGCGCCTGCCCGAAATCTTGCACCACCGGGTGGTGGGGCAGGACGAGGCGGTGGAGGCCGTGTCCGAGGCGGTGCTGCGATCCCGGGCCGGTTTGTCCGATCCGTCACGGCCTTTGGGTTCCTTTATTTTTCTGGGGCCCACCGGCGTGGGCAAGACGGAGCTTTGCAAGGCCCTGGCCGAAGCGCTGTTTGATACCGAAGAGAACATGGTCCGGCTGGACATGAGCGAGTATATGGAAAAGCACGCCGTCTCCCGCCTGATCGGCGCTCCTCCCGGCTATGTGGGCTACGACGAGGGGGGGCAGTTGACCGAAGCCGTGCGCCGCAAGCCGTACAGCGTGATTTTGTTGGACGAGATCGAAAAGGCGCACGCCGACGTGTTCAACGCCTTTCTGCAAATCCTTGACGACGGCCGCCTGACGGACAGCCAGGGGCGCACGGTGGATTTTCGCAACAGCATCGTCATCATGACTTCCAATATAGGTTCCGGTTTGCTGCTGGAAGGCATTGACGAGCACGGGGAGTTCACCCCGGGCGTGCGCGAAGAAGTGCTCGGCGAACTGCGCCGCCATTTCCGGCCGGAATTTTTGAACCGGGTGGATGAGACCGTGCTGTTCCGGCCCCTGCGGCGCGAACAGATACAGGCCATTGTGCGCCTGCTGCTGGAAGCGCTGCAGCAACGCCTGGCGGAACGCAAGATTACCCTGGACCTGACCGACGGGGCGGCCGCCTTCGTCGCGGATGCCGCCTATGACCCGGTGTACGGGGCGCGGCCTTTGCGCCGGTATATGCAGCGCAATCTGGAGACGGCTCTTGCCCGCAGGCTGGTGAGCGGCGAAATTTCCGACGGCGAGACTGTTGTCGTGGGCGTTGACGGAACGGGCCTGACCTTCGCGGTCAGGCGGTAATATTGTGAAAAAATAGATTGTTATAATGGACGCGCGACAGCTCAGGACCGCTCCGGGAAGGGCGGTCCTGAGCTTGCATGGCGGTGAAAAGGGGAATCGGCAATGCGCGCTGATCTTCTCGGCATGGCGATGTTGCTGGGCGCTTCTTTTATTTGGGGCGCCGCCTTTGTGGCCCAAAGTCTGGGCATGCGGCATATGGACCCGTTCACCTTCAACGCCGTCCGTTTTTGCATCGGGACGCTGGTGCTGCTGCCTCTGGTGTTCGCGCGATCAT
>JAVBRE010000062.1:0-5252 GCA_031548325.1 Desulfovibrionaceae bacterium | reverse complement strand
GCACCCGGGCGTCCATGCCGCTCGCGTCGCCGGAAAGACCCTTGGGATAGCCCTTGCCGTCCAGCCGCTCGTTCATCTGGCACACGGCTTCCACCACGGGCACTTCGAACTCGATGTCCTTCAGGGCCTCGCGGGAATATTCCACATGCTGCTCCATCTGCTTCTTTTCCTCGTCGGTCAGGGCCCCCGGCTTGGTCAGCACTTCGCGCGGCACGAACATCTTGCCTACCTGAGACAGAGACGCGGCCGCTTCGATGGTTGCCGCTTCCCGCTCGGTGAGGCGCAGGTTTTTGGCGATCAGCACCGCTATTTTGCCCATGATGCGCGAATGCCCGCCCAGGAAGGGGTCGGACGCTTCAATAGCCCGTACCAGAGCGTCAATGGTCTGTTGCACCATGCGGCTGCCGCGTTCCTGCGCCTCCACCTGTTTGGTGATGTCGCGAAACGCCGACACGATGCCGGTCAGCGCCCCGTCCTCGGACTTCAGAGGCGCCTTGGAAATCTGGAAGAAATGGCGCTTTGACTGCAGCCAGATGATTTCGTCGATGGTTTCGGCCTCGGAGCTGCTTATGACCCGCTGGTCGGCCAGCCCCAGGCGTTTGGCCGTGTCAAAGCCGAACACCGCCGTGGTGTCGAGGCCGACCACTTCGTTCGGCTCGCGGCCCACGGCCTGGGCAAAGGCCAGGTTCACATAACGGAAGACGCCCGCCTCGTCCGTAAGGGACACGGGGTCGCGCATGGTGCTGTTGATGCCGTCCAGAAGCTGTTTCTGGTCATCGATCACGGCACACAGATCGCGGAACTGGCAGGCGATTTCTTCCTGTTCTTTGCCCACCAGACGCCACCAGAGCATGCCCACGAGCAGCGCCAGCGCCAGCGCGGCAAGACCTGCCAGGATCACGATTTTGCGTACCGCTTCCTGATATTCCACGCGCGAGGCGGAAAAGGGCTTTTCCTGCACGATCCACCAGTCGGTGCCGGGCACCCGGCGGCCGAGGGAATACACCTTATCCTTGCCGTCCACCGACGCGCGCATGGCAAAGGGCAGCATCCCGTCCTTGACGCCCGCGGGTTCTTCAATTTTGGTGATGCCGCCGCTGATTCCGAGTCCCACTTCCTGATAGCCCTCGAGCGTCTTCTGGATCATATGCACGATGAAACCTTCCGCCGCGACGGAAGAATTCTGGGCCATTTCGCTCAGGTTTCCTTTGCCCGTCACCGCTTTGGTCAACAGCAGAACGGACACGGGTTTAGCCTTGCCGCTCTCGAAAGTCGGCGGAAAGATAGGCATAACCAGATCATGCACCAGGCCCAGGGGCGAAGCATAGACCGGAGAGACAATGCCCCTGCCCGTCTCGACGACGGACGCGACCAGCTTCTGTTCATGGTCCTTGAGAGGCGGAGGCGTGGCCAGCGTGGACAGGTAGGTGTCGCCCTTGCGGTTGACGATCCTGCCTGCGACGAAACCTTCGCCAGATGCGAAATCACGCAGAGTGACGACCATCAGAGGCACGTTTTCCGCCAGCTTGTCCACGCTGTCCATGTCCCGGCCGTCTTTCGGCTTGCCCGGCTCCGGCGCTACAAGCACGGTAACGTCGCCTTGCAACTGATCCACCTCGGCGGCGAAAAATTTGAACATGGGCGCTTCGATCAGCCTGTTCGCCGCGGACAGCATGCTTTTGACCTGGGTGTCAATGGCCCCCACCCGGTCTTCGACCAGAACGCCCGCCCGAAGAGCCAGGTTTTCTTCCAGCTTCTGCTCCGCCGATTGTATTTCCTTATAGGCCCAGAAGCTCACCAGGCCGACGGCAAGCGCCAACACTACAAGGCCGAAGACAAGAAGCCGGGAACGCTTTTTCGTTTCTCCGGAACCACCATCCGTCACTGATGCTCTGTTCTCTGCCATTGTCTGCTCCACGGTCGGGGTTACATACGTTCCCACAATCGATGTAAGAATTTACTTTTTTTGCACGGGTTTGATATGCGCCCAGCGGTAAATTTCGTTCACGGAATACTGCGGCGCGTAGCTGGTAAAACGCTCATGGGACATTACCATATCGGTCAGATTGTCTAAAATATAAGCCGTGTTGTCGGTATAGACCGCCAGCACCGCGTGTCCTATGTTCCGAATCGTGTCTCTGAGCGCCACGATCCGCATACTTTCCGGGGGAACGCCCAATTTTTTGAGCGCGTACATTTTCGTGATGGAATAATCTTCGCAGTCCCCCGAACTCTTCAAGAACTCGGCCGGCGTCGCCCAGTAGTCCTCCACGCGGTATACCGCCATGTCGGTGCGGTACGGCCAGCGGTTGAAAAAGGTGTTCACGGCCTTCAGCTTGTCCATGGTCGAAGCGCTTTTTACCCGCTCCGTCAAATCCTGCCACTGTTTGACCTGGGCCGGGCGCATGAAGTTGCTCAAATCCTGATCAAAGGTAGGGGTACGCTGTTCCGCCGCCACTACCCGTTGCCATTTCGGCATGTTCTTCAATTCCCCGCGAAACTCCACCGTGCCGAAAAGCCGTATGGCGGCGGGGGCGTTCGCTTCGGCCGCCCGCGCGCTCGCCGCCTGCGCGAGCACAAGAACGCAGAGCGCCGCCGCAACGAACACGGTTCGCCGCAACACGCCTTCCGCGCCGCCTTGCGCGTTGCGTTCTTCTCCCTTCATCCGTCGTCACCGTTCGGTCATGGCATTTTGCGTGGCCTTGGTGATGGGCTTCAGCAGATATGCCAGCACTGTCTTTTCACCGGTGATGATGTCGACGGAGGCCTGCATGCCGGGTATGATCGGCAGCGGCTTGCCTTCGCGCGAGACCATGTTGCTTTTCTTCGTACGCAGTTTGACCTGATAATAGGGTTCGCCGCGCTTGTCCTCGATGGTGTCGGCGCTGATGTCTTCCACAAAGCCTTCCAGTCCGCCGTAAATGGAAAAGTCGTAGGCTGTCAACTTGATCATGGCCTTCTGGTTGGGCTTGATGAACCCGATATCCGTGGGTTTGATCCGCGCCTCCACCACCAGGGTGTCGTCCAGGGGCACCAGTTCCAGTATGGTTTCGCCGGGCTTGATGACCCCGCCCATTGTGTTGATGAGAATGCGCTTGACCGTGCCGCGCATGGGCGAGAGTATTTCCGTGCGGGTCAGGCGGTCCTGAACGGCCACGATGGTTTCGCGCAGGCTGTTGTTCTCGCTGCGGCGCTTGTTCATTTCTTCCGTCACGTTGGTGATTATTTCCGACTGGCGGGTGGCCAGGCGCTGGGTGGCTTCACGCACGGCGCTGCGGCTTTTTTCAATAGTCTGCAGCACGGTGTTCAAATCGCCCCTGAGACCCGCGATCTGCTGTTCAATGGCCAGATAGTCCAGGCGGGAATATATTTTCTTTTCCACCAGCGGCAACACCACATCGCGGCGCTGAATGGTGATGCGCAGGTTTTCCTCGATCTGCTGCTTGCGCGAAAGCGCTTCTTCCACTTCGCGGTTGCGTTGTTCTATCTGCGACCGGATGGATTGTTCCTCGCTCGCGAACTGCGCCTTGCGCGCCCGGAAGGTGGACATCTGGTCCCTGATCACCTGGGGAAATTCTTTTTGCAGATCTTCGGGGAACGCGGGTTCCACTCCATCCAGTTCCGCCTGCAAGCGGATCAGCGCCACCTCGTTCTCGCGTTGCTTGGACTGGGCGTCGCGCAAATTGGCCTCAAGAATGCGCGGAGACAGTTTGGCCAGCGGCTGGCCCTCGTCCACCACCTGCCCTTCCCTGACCCGCATCAGCTCCAGTATGCCGCCTTCAAGGTTCTGTATTTCCTGGGTGCGCTGAGAAGGAATGACCTGCCCCATGCCGCGCGTCACTTCGTCAAGAGTGGCCCAAGAAGACCAGACCACAAACACGATGAAAAACAGCATCACCGAGCAGGAAAGGATAAAGGCGAAGGGGTGCCCCTTGCTGTTCACGGCCATATCCACTTCGCTCATAGATCGCAAATCGTCCGGGTCCGCCCCCCGCGGCACGAACACTCCGCCGATGCGGCCGAAAAAGCTGGAAGAAGTCGTCATTGTGCAAGCCGTCCTTGATACGTCGGGTTCGCTTAACTTTCCAGAGCGGCAGCGGCAGCCTGCCGGCCGCCGGCCTGCGCCGCGGCGGGCTTGCCGCCGCCCTCGCTGCCGCGCAAAGCGTTGAGCACGGCGTGTTTGGGACCGTCCGCCACGATGCGGCCCGCGTCCATGACCACCAGCCTGTCGACGATATCGAGCAGCGACAGGCGGTGGGTGATAAGCACCAGGGTTTTGCCGCCCAGCATTGAGCCCAGACGACGCTTGAACATGTATTCCGAGCTGTTGTCCATATTGCTGGTGGGCTCGTCCATGATCAGAATATCCGAATCCTGCAGCAGGGCGCGGGCTATGGCCACGGACTGCCGCTGCCCCCCGGAAAGGGACATGCCCCGCTCTCCGACCGGCATGCCGAACCCGGCCGGGTGCGCGCGCACGAAATCGGACACCCCGGCGATGTGCGCGGCACGCAAAATCATGCGGTCATCGGGGTTGATGGCGCCGAAGGCTATGTTTTCGCGAACCGTGCCGTAGAACAGATAGTTGTCCTGCGACACGTATCCGATGCGCGAGCGCAAGTCGGTGGGGTCGATCTGGCGGATGTCGACCCCGCCCAGTTTCACGGCCCCTTCGGCGGGCTGGAAAAGCCCCAGGCAGAAACGCCCCAGCGTGCTTTTGCCGGACCCCATGCGTCCGATGATGCCGACTTTTTCGCCCGGCTTGATGTGAATATTGATGTCGTTCAGAGCGGTGCGTTCCGAGTTGGGATACTTGAAGGACAAATTTTCGAAGGTCAGAGAGTGCTCCAGCTTGCCGAACTCCACATAGCTGCTGCTATCGTCGCGCTCTACCGGCAGTTGCATCAGCATGTCCAGAGATTTCAAAGCCATGCGCGACTGCTGCAAGCGCGAGAGCATGCCAGCCACCTGCGAAAGCGGCGCCATGCCCCGGCCCGCCAGCATATTGCAGGCGATCAGGCCGCCCATGCTCAGTTCATCGGGTATGCGGTACACGCCCCAGATAATGATCCCCACGCTGACGACCTGGGTGGTCAGCATGGTCAGGGTGATGGAAAGGTTGCTCATGCGTTTGGAAGCGCAGTTGGAGTTGGCGCTCTGGCCCACGACCTGTTCCCAGGTGTGCTGAATGCGGCCTTCCGCCATGCTGGTCTTGATGGTTTCAAGGCCGTTGATGATTTCCACCAGCAGGG
>JAVBRE010000235.1:0-5686 GCA_031548325.1 Desulfovibrionaceae bacterium | reverse complement strand
CCTAGAGCAATTTCACTTTGAAATTGCTCGGCAGACGCGAAGCGGATGCCCGCGAAGCGTGTCGTTTACCTTTGTAATTTAGCATTGTTATGTGCTTAATTCTGTGCCGTTACGAGACTTCAATTGTATAATTTCAAAGCTAAAATGCCCTATGAAAGCGATTCCGGCAAAAAGCGAGACTCCGATAAAGGAACGGGAGCATTACTTTTCATTTCCGGCGGAATGGACCGGAAGCCTTGGGATTTCCAACAACAGAAGGCCATACGCAAAAAAGCCCCGCAGAGGCGATCTACGGGGCTTTTTTCGCCTGAACGATGTCAGTCAGCCGCACTTGGTATAGCTGCAACTGGGGCAAATATGGCAGCCTTCCTGAAAGACCAGGATATCGTCGCATTCGGGGCAATGCTGCGCGCCCAGGCCGTTGACGAGATATTCGGATTTGGATTTTAGGTAGCGATTTTCCAGCACCCAGGCGATGCCGTCGGGTATGGACACGATCTGGCCGCGCTTGCCGGACTGAAAGACCGGCATTTCGCCGCCGATTCCCTTGATCTGCTTGACAATCTCCTCAACCTCAATATCCGAACGCAAAGCCAGCGAGACCAGACGGCCGATGGCTTCGGCCTTGGCCGTAGTGGAACGGCCGGACTTGCCTATAGTGGCGAAGACCTCAAAGGGCTTGCCTTCCACCTCGTTGACGGTCACGTACATCAGGCCGTGTCCCGTACTCACCTTCTGGGTAAAGCCATACACCAGATCGGGCCGCGCGCGCACCACGGGGCCGTGAGGCGCATCGCCCGGCTTCGGGGCTTCCTGCGATCCTTCGCCGGTGCAGAGCACCTGGTTCGCCTTGCAGCCGTCGCGGTACACGGTCACGCCCTTGCAGCCCAACTCATACGCCATCCAGTAAATATGGCGGATATCATCCACCGTCGCGCTGTTGGCCAGGTTCACCGTCTTGGACACTGCGTTGTCCGTGTACATCTGAAAGGCCGCCTGCATGCGCAGATGCCAGATAGGTTCGATATCCATGGCGGTCACATAGACCTCGCGGATTTCTTCGGGCAGATGGTCAAAGGAAGCGACGGAACCTTTCTCCGCCACTTTTTCCATTAATTTGGGACTGTGGCAGTCAGCCTTTTTCAGTGCTTCTTCAAAATAGGGGTTGACCTCCACCAGCTTTTCGCCGTCCATCACGTTGCGGGTGAAGCAAAGCGCGAACAGCGGTTCCACGCCCGACGAGCAACCGGCGATGATGGACAAAGTGCCCGTGGGCGCAATGGTGGTTACGGTGGCGTTGCGGTACGGACCAAGGCCCTTCTGGGCGTAGGTCGAGGTCGGATAGGCGGGAAAGGCGCCGCGTTCCTTGGCCAGAATCTGAGATCCGACCCGGCCTTCCTCACGCACGAAGGCCATGACTTTTTCCGCAAGATTCAAGGCTTCCTGGCTGTCATAGGGGATGTCCAGCTGAAAAAGCAGATCCGCCCAGCCCATGACCCCGAGGCCGATCTTGCGGTTGCGGTGCACGTTCTCGGTGATCATGTCGATGGGAAAACGCGAGGCGTCGATCACGTTGTCCAAAAAGCGCACGGCCAGATGGATGACGCGCTTCAGTTCCTGCCAGTCGATGACCTCGCCGCCTTTTCTGCCCGGCAGGTGAAACTTGGCCAGGTTGATGGAGCCCAAATTGCAGGCCTCATAGGGCAAAAGCGGCTGTTCGCCGCAGGGGTTGGTGGATTCGATCTCGCCCTGGTCCGGAGTCGGGTTGTCGCGGTTGATGCGGTCCAGAAAAACAATGCCGGGGTCGCCGCTTTCCCAGGCCTTTTGCACCAGCATTTCAAAGACCCCGCGGGCTTTCAGCGCGCTGACCACTTCTTTGCCGCCGGGCATATAGAGGTTGTATTCCTCTTCTTTTTCCACGGCTTTCATAAAATCTTCGGTCAGACCCACGGACAGATTGAAGTTGTTGAATTCACCTTCACGCTCTTTCGCTTTGATAAATTCCACAATGTCCGGGTGGTCGACGCGCAAAATACCCATGTTGGCGCCGCGCCGGGTGCCGCCCTGCTTGATCTGCTCGGTAGCGGTGTTGAAAATCTTTAAAAAGGACAGGGGACCGGACGCCACCCCGCCGGTGGAGCCCACCCGGCTGTCTCTGGGCCGCAAACGAGAAAAGGAAAACCCCGTGCCGCCGCCGGACTTGTGAATCATGGCCGCGTGCTTGACCGCGTCAAAAATTTCCTCGATGGAGTCGCCCACCGGCAGCACGAAACAAGCCGAGAGCTGCCCCAGATCGGTGCCCGCGTTCATCAGCGTGGGAGAGTTGGGCAAAAACTTATACTCAGTCATGGCCAGATAAAATTCCTGGGCCAGAGCGTCGGCCTTGACGGAAGACTGTTTGTATTTGGCCTCTTCATCGGCAACGGCGGCGGCCACGCGCCAGAACAGCCCGTCGGCGTCTTCCACGCATTTTCCGTCAAGGTCCTTGCGAAAATAACGTTTTTGAAGAACGACCTTTGCGTTGGGATTGAGAACAGCCGAAGGAAGCTTGGAGGGACGTTTTGCTGCAACCATGATTTTTCGCCAGGAAGTATAGGGTGTTAGAAATTTACGAAGAGACCGGAAATCATCAGGATCACGTTCGCCGGAACAACCTAAGATAAGTGTCGTAAAAAATCCAGGCGGGAAAAAATTTTTAAATATAGATTAACCTACTACAATGACAGCATTTTTTTTACTTGCAATTTTAGTACACTGATAAAGCAGGATCTTTTATTTAGTTTTTTTCTAGAGTCTTTCAATACTGATTGTGCAATTTTTGGTCTGCGCCTGTGCGCTTGTTTAAAGCAGTGTGCAATATTCTGCACAATTAAAAACAGAAAAGAATATAATCCCTTTTATTTCAATGTATTTTATGTTTGGCCCAATCTTTGCTATTCCCTCAGCAACGCCCATACGGCGCCAACAACGTTCATACCGGAGGAAACTGATATGAAACCGAATCGATCCACCCTGCTGGCCTGCGCCCTGGTGCTGGCTCTGGCGGCCCCCGCCATTGCCGCTCCCGCCCCTGACAAGACCCTTCCCCCGCCTGCCGCCGGCGAAGGTCCCGGCCCCTGGAGAGCCCCGCGCTTTCATGCGCTGCCGCAAGAAAAACAGGACGCTTTTATCAAAATCATGAAAGAGTTTCGCGACAAAACCCACCCCGTCCGGGAACAGCTCTGGGTTAAAAAGACCACCCTGCGGGCTCTTTCCGACAACCCCAAGGTGGAACCGCAGCAGATCATCACCCTGGTCAATGAAATGTCCGCCCTGCGCGAGCAGTTGTACAAGGAAAGAACGGCTCTGGCCGACCGCGTGAAGAAAGAAGTCGGCATTGATATGCCCATGGGCGGTTTCGGCCATCGCGGCAAGGGTTTCGGCGGCTGCGGCATGGTGGGCTGCGGCATGGGGTCCGGCCCCGGCGGCTACCATAAAGGCGGTTACGGTCACGACGGCTACGGACCGCGCGGCGGCCACCGCGGCATGATGGGCGGCGGCAGATAGGCAAGCCCGCAACACAACAGGCCCGCAAAAAAAAAAAGAGACACCCCCAGCCATGGGGGTGTCTCTTTTTACATAAAACTTATTGCAATTTCAGCATAAAATTCTGGGACCCGCGTCTTCCAGAGTATTGCATCCGGTCAGGCGCATGGTTCTGTACAACTCGTCGCGAATAAGTCCGAAATAGCGGGCCACGCCGTCCGCCCCTCCGCCGTAAGCGGCAATGGCCACAGGCCGACAAATCAGGGTGATCCGCGCGCCCAGGGCCAGAGCTTTGAGCACATCCTCGCCCGTGCGGATGCCGCCGTCCAGCATGACGACCACCCGTTTGCCCACGGCGTCCGCAATGGCGGGAAGCGCATCGGCGGTGCCCGGGGTGTGGTCAAGCACACGGCCGCCGTGATTCGAAACCAGCACCGCATCCGCGCCCGCGTCCGCCGCGATCACCGCTTCGTCCGCCGCCATGATGCCTTTGGCAATGAATTTCAGCTTGCGCGAGTGAGCTTCTTTGACTATATCCGCCAGCCTTCCGGGGGTCAGGGGCGCCCAGGGCGGCGTGCGTGCGGGGCCCAGGCCCGCCGCGTCCACGTCCATGCCGCAGATGGTACAACCGGCGGCCACAATGGCGTCCATGCGCATGACGACTTCAGGCAAAGCCCAGGGCTTGATGAAGGGAACGACGTGTTTTCCCCGCTGCCCCACCTGGGCGATAGCCTGTTTGAACGGTTCCGGCAGGGGGGTATCGCCGATGCCGGCCAGGGTGCCGGCCTTGATGCAGCCGCCGATGACCAGTTCGCTGTATTCGCCCTCGGTCAGGTCGCTGCCCAGATTGTTATGCACACTGCCTATGGGCGCGGCCAGGACGGGCAGACTCAGTTTTTTGCCCCACAGTTCGCAGGATGTGTCCGGATCACTGACGCCGTGCAGCACCCGCATGACCAGCCGACGACGGGCCAGGGCTTCAACGCTGTTCTGAAAGGCGGCTCCGGTACCCAGCCCGCCCATGCCGGGCACTTCACCGGCGCAGGCTTTTCCGTTGCACACGGGGCAGACTCTGCAGCGGGTTTTCACCCGTTCCCGCGCCTGTTTTCTGATTTCATGCATGACCACTCCGCAAAGGCGTTACAAGATAAAAAAGACGGCATGTTCAGCCCCTTACCGTCTGGTCGGCGCCACAGGCGCCGGGGCGGGCGCTTTCTTTTTTTGCCGGATCAAAGCCTCGATGCGCTTTTCAACAACCTTGGGGTTAGCATAGCTAGTCCGAATGCTTTCAAAAAGGCCGAGCGCTTCCGCGCTTTTGCCCTGCTGGTCCAGTGTGTCGGCCAGCATGAAGATCGTCAGAGTACGCAGAGAATCGGGTATATTTTTCAGTTCCAACACGCTCCGCAAGCCGGCAACGGCGTTGTCCGGATCCTCCATGCCCAGGTAGGTCTGGGCCAGATCGTACAGGCACTGCCCTCTGACAGGGTCGACAACCTGCGACTTCAGACAAAGGCCCAGCGCCTCTTTGGCCAGCTCAAACTCCAGCCGCCGCAGGTACACCTCGGCCATGTTGCGGTATGCGTCGGCCTTTGCCGCGCTGGAGGCTTCCCCATCCGCCGTAACCGCCGTCCACAGGTTCATGGCCCGGTCATACTTGCGGGAAAGGCGATACTGCTCCGCAAGCCGTATACGCGTCACCCGGCGTTTTTCCGGAACCCCGTCATACTCCACCAGCATGGCTTCCAGCAGTTCGATGGCCCCTTTGCGGTCGCCGCGCACGTTCAGCGACAGTTCCACCAGATTCTGCCAGACATGCCAGCGGTCTTCGCCTTCGGGATTGGCCCGCAGGTAACGCTCAAAAGCCTTCTCGGCCTCCAGAAAATTGCGCTTGCCCAACGCCGAGCGAGCTTCAGCCAGATCGTCCGGGCCTTGCTTTTCGGATTCCGGACAACCGCAAAGCGCAGACAGACAGATAAGCGCAAGCGCGATGGCGGAAAATAACCGTTTTGTCACCAGATGCCTCCGGCGGGCAGGGGCGCTGCCAAGGGCCCCCGCCAAGGGGCTAAACCCCTTGGAACCCATATGTCGGTTTTTTTTTACCGCTCAGGGGGAAAACAAAACCGGAACGGGGGGGGCCGGGGCTTGAATCCCCGGGCTGCGG
>JAVBRE010000029.1:0-3124 GCA_031548325.1 Desulfovibrionaceae bacterium | reverse complement strand
GGCGAACGCGCGGAGGCATCCGCGAAGCGGCATCGTTTAATTTTGTGATTTCGCTTTATTAGGTCGATAGGCTATCGGTCCATCAGGAGCGGTACATGGAAAATTTCGAAGGCAATCTGCTCTGAGTTCCCCTTGCAGGGGGCGCGGGGGACAGCGTCCCCCGGTGCTCCTGGGTTACTGCGTCGGGCCGATGCGGTTGATGGCGAAGCCGCCGAAGCCCAGTTGTTCGGCCTTGGTGGTTTTGCCGTTGCAGACCCTGATGATTTCTTCAAACAGAGCCTGTCCGAGTTCCTTGATGCCGGCCTGGCCTTCAACAACGGGACCCGCGTTGAAATCCATATTGTCGCGCATTTTTTCAAAGGTAGGGCTGTTGGTGCAGATTTTGACGACCGGCGCGATGGGGCTGCCCACGCAGGTGCCGCGTCCGGTGGTGAAGATGATGATCTGAGCGCCGCCGGCCACCATGCCGGTGATGGATTCCACATCCTGTCCCGGCGTGTCCATGAAGACCAGGCCCTTTTTCGTCGGCCGTTCGGCGTAGTCCAGGGCTTCGTTGAGCGGCGCGGTGAACCCGGCCTTGAAAATGCAGCCGAGGGATTTTTCTTCCAGGGTGGTGAGGCCGCCTTCCCTGTTGCCCGGCGTGGGGTTGGCCAGGCGGATGTCGAAACCGTGCGAAAGCGCCCCCTGTTCGGCCCGGCGCACCATGCCCAGCAGTTTTTCCGCCACGGCCGGGTCAGAGGCGCGGCGGGCCAGGATATGCTCGGCGCCGATCACTTCCTGCGTTTCGGAAAGGATGGAGGTGCCGCCGTGTTCGATCAGGAGATCGGAAGCGCCGCCGGCAACGGGGTTGCCGGCCAGACCCGACCATGCGTCGGATCCGCCGCATTCGAGCCCCAGAATCAATTCCGAGGCGTCGCATTCCTCGCGCTGCAACTCGGATATTTTGGAGAGCATCTCGCGGCCCAGTTTCAAACCCTTGGCAACAGCGTTGATGGAGCCGCCCTCATCCTGAATGACGACGCAGGCCACTTCCACGCCGTTTTTGGCGATGTCTTCGGCCAGGGTCTGCGCGAGAATGGTCTCGCAGCCCAGGCCCACGACGATGCAGGCGGCCACGTTGGGGTTGGAGGCGAAACCCGCCAGGGTGCGGCGCACCTGGGCCGCGTCGTCGGGAAGATGGCAGCAGCCGTGCTCGTGGGGCACGCTGACCGCGCCTTCAAGCTGTACGGCGATGCGCATGGCCACATCGTTGGCGCAGACCACGGACGGCATGATCAGCAAATGGTTGCGCACGCCCACGCGTCCGTTCGGTCGTTTATAGCCCATGAATTTCATGCTTTTTTTCCTTTCCGGGCATCGCCGCGGCCGCGCACCCCTTCCAGATTGTGAATGTGAACATGGCTGCCCGCGGCAATGGCGGCGGATGCGCGGCCGATGGATTCGCCGTACTTGATCACTTCCCGGCCTTCGGCAATGTCCTGAAGCGCGATTTTGTGCGCGGCCGGGATGTCGGTGACGGCGGTAACCTGCGTGGCCGCGGCGCCGTCGCTGACGGTGATGGTTTCTCCGGCGGTCACGGGGCGAATGACCACGGCGACCATGTCTTTTGGGGTGACTTTATGCCCTACATGCATGGATACGGCCTCCTGAAAGGACTTGGCCTTCCGTTCCGCGTTCAACGGGCGGCAAAGGCGTTGGTGACAAAGGCGGTCAAGAGCGGCGTGGTGAAACGGGGGTCATAGTGAACCTTGTCGGCGGCCAGTTCGCGGGCGGCATCCAGCATGGACTTGGCCGGAGCGTAAGGCCTGGTCTGGATCATGGCGGCAAAGGAATCGGCCACCGCCGCGAGCCTGCCCAAACGGCTGATGGAGTCGCCGGACAGCTTGCGGGGATAGCCGGAACCGTCCAGACGCTCGTGGTGCTCCAGCACGATATTTTTGAGTTCCTCGAAATCGATCTCGAGTTTTTGCAGGACCTTGGCGCCGACCAGGGGATGAGGGACGATCTTGTCCCGCTCGTCGGGTTTGAGCGGGATGGTCTTGCCGGTGATGAAAGACGGCACCTTGGCCATGCCGGAGTCAAGCAGCAGAAAGCCCAGGGTCGCGCGGTCGAATTCCTTGCGCCGCAGCTCTTCGCCCTGGGTCATGTGCAGCAGCCAGGAGCCGATGCATAAGACGTTCAGGCTGTGGTTGATCAGCGAGTATTCGCCGCTGTACAGGCGGCGCATGTACAGGCGCAGGCGATGCTTGTCCTGCCAGATGTATTCGGTGACCACCAGCGCATCGGCGTGCAGAAGCTCAAACAGCGGCTTGACGGGCTGGTCGAAAAACTCCGCCAGACGCAGGCCCAGAGCGCGCAGGGTGATGTCCGCGACTTCGCCTTCTTTCAGGTTCTGGTCCACCAGAACCAGGTCCAGCTGCTTGACAATATGCTGCGAATAAACGGGGTGGTCGGCGCGGGAGACGAACAGGTTGCCCTGCCGGCAAAGCTCGAGGGTTTCTTCCACCTGTTCGTTGGACAGGCGGTCCCCTTTGCGGAAGAAAAGCTGCAACTGCCCGATTTCCTCCTTCAGCCGGAACAGGTCCAGAGGAGGGCGGTATTTGGGAAAGCTGGAAAGAATGGATTCGCTGATCTGGTAATACTCTTCAGCGATATTGCCGGGCACGGGAGCTTTCATTCCCCCTGTGTATAGTTTTTCCGGTTCCGCTGCAACAGGAAGCGTTTTTTATTCCGCTCCTTTTTCCGGGTGTCGGCACGCCGGACCTGACTCTCGCAGCCCCCGTCTTCGCAAGCGCGGCCCGGCTGCGCGGCGGAGCTACTTCGCCACAGCCGCGACCAGCCCATGGGCCGCCATTTTGCGGTACAGCAGCGAACGGTGGACGCCGAGCATCCGGGCCGCCCTGCTTCTGTTGCCGTCGCAGGCTTCCAGAGCCTGCCTGATGCTTCTTCGTTCCGCTTCGGCCTTGCTGTGTTTCAGATCCGGCCGTTCCCGCGCGGCAGGGGCGCCGGGCGCATCAAAGGTAGTGGGAAGATAGGCCGGCGTAAATTCCCTGACCCGGAGAAAAGACTGCGCGTAAAGCATCCAATGCAGCAATTACCGGATGTTTCCCGGCCAGGTGTAGCG
>JAVBRE010000016.1:0-25981 GCA_031548325.1 Desulfovibrionaceae bacterium | reverse complement strand
ATACTCCCCCACCGGGGGGATGATCCCCCCGGGCCCTGACGGGGGTGCAGGGGCATCATGCCCCTGCCGGGGTTTCCAAAGGGGCGGAGTCCCTTTGGCCGCCGGAGGCATAAACAAAAAACATGCGAAAAGTCTGCGTCGCCATACCGGCCATCAAGAAGAGCGCCGTCATTCCCGACCAGCTGGTCAAGAAGCTGGCCGGCAAGACCCTTATCCAGCGGGCGCTGGATACGGCCAAGGGTTTTGCCGAACCCGGCGACATCCACGTCATCACCGACTCCGAAGAAATCAGCCTGATCTGCGAGCGCGCCGGGGTGCGCTATTTCTACAACCCCGCCTACGCCATTTCCAGTCTGAACATCGTGCATGAGCTGCACGACGTGCTGGAAAAACTCGGCCGAACCTATGAGCGCCTGGTCATTTACCGGGCATCCTCCCCTCTGGTCACGGCCCATGACATCGCCGACGCGTACGGGTGTTTCGTCCGGGAGAGGGCCGACTGCCTGGTTTCGCTCAAAAGCGTGCGCCACCGTCTGTGGAAGGCCAAAGGCAACGACGTGGATGATGTGCTTTTCGGCGAAGATGAAAAGGACGTGTACATCGAGACGAAATCCCTGATCATGCTGCGTTCCGCGGCCCTGGCCCGCCACGGCGAAAAGTCCGCCGGCGGGCGCGGCCTGAAGGTCCTGCCCTATTTTCTCAACGACCGGGCCGTGGAAATAGGCAGCCACCAGGACTGGTGGATCTGCGAAAAGTTGCTGCTGCGCAAGCATATCGTATTCGTGGTGGCCGGATATCCGGCCATCGGCATGGGGCACATCTTCCGGGCCCTGATGCTGGCCCAGGAAGTGGCGGACCACAAAATCACCTTCGTCTGCACCAGAGAAAGCGAGTTGGCCGCATCCAGCATCGCCGCCCGCGACTACCGCACCAGGGTCCAGAGCCGGGAAGACCTGACGGACGAGGTGCTGGCCCTGCGGCCTGATCTGGTGATCAACGACATCCTGAACACAAGCGCGGACTATGTGCGGCGGCTCAAAGAAGCCGGATGCCGGGTAGTCAATTTTGAAGACGAAGGGGCGGGCGCCGGGCTCGCGGATCTGACGGTCAATGCGCTGTATGAGGAAAAGGCCGGGCCGCACACCCTTTCGGGCTATCGCTATTTTTGTCTGCGCGACGAATTTCTGCAAGCGCGGCGCAACGAGTTTCGGCCAAAGATCCGGCGCGTCCTGGTGACCTTCGGCGGCACGGACGATTCGGATTTCACGCGCAAGACTCTGGACGTCATCCAGCCTCTCTGCGCGGCCGGGGGCATCTCGCTGCAACTTGTCGCGGGCCCCGGCTACGTCCACAAAAAAAACCTGGAAGCGCACCTCGCGGCCGCGAACTTTCCAAACGTGCATTTTACCGCGGCCACCAACGTCATGTCCCGGCTGATGGAAAATACGGATCTCGCGGTCTGTTCCGCCGGGCGCACCGTATACGAACTTGCCCACATGCGCATACCGGCCGTGGTGCTGGCCCACCACGAACGCGAAGCCATGCATACCTTCGCCCGGCCCAGAAACGGCTTCGCCTACCTCGGCTGTATGGCCGAATTTAACGGGCCGGCTCTGGCCGAGACCTTCAACCGCCTGCTGAACGCAGAAAACCGCCGCGAGCTTTTTGAGCGCATGGCGCGCTTTGACTTTGCCCGCAACAAAGCACGGGTCGTGCGCGGCATATTGGCCTTGCTGCCCAAAACCGGATAATCCGCAACAAAATAGTCCAATGCCCGCCGGCATTGCAAGAGCTGTTATCAGACAGTAAATGTTTTCTGTGGCCGTTTTCTCTGATATTGCGCTGATCTTCGTACCTTTGCTATGGTATGCGACAGTCGCGCGCCAATCGCGCGACCGCACTTGCCGCAATACCACGGAGGGATCATGAGCAAACAGGTTTCCATCAAGGATGTCGCTTTGCACGCGGGCACGTCCATCGCAACGGTTTCCCGCATCCTTAACGACGTCGGCTATCCTATTTCCGAAACCTTGCGCTCCCGGGTGGAAACCGCCATTCGCGAACTGGGTTACCGCCCCAACCGCATGGCCCAGAACCTGCGCAGCAAGCAGACGCAGTCCATCGGCCTGGTCGTGCGCGACATTTCCGACAGTTATTTCGGCGCCATCGCCCAGGGCGTGACCGAAGAAGCGTCCACACGCGGCCTCATGTCGCTCGTCTGTTCTTCCAAACGCAATCCGAAACTGGAAATTGAATATATGCGCCTGCTTGCGCAGTACCAGGTGGCGGGCGTCATCATCGCCGGCGCGGGCTGGGTCGACGAGGATTTTCGCGCCCGCCTGAAGCGCACGGTACAGGACCTGAACAAACAGGGAGTGCGGGTTATTTCCTGCGCTCCCCAGGAAGTGGCCATGCCCTGCGCCACCGTGGACAACAGCGCCATCGGCCGCGAGGCCTGCCGGTTGCTCAGCGAACTGGGGCACACCACTTTCGGCGTGCTGAGCGGGGACGACATCAACTACTCCAACCTGCTGCGCGTGGAGGGATTCGCCGAGGCCGCAGGCGCCGCCGGAGCCGCCTGGTTCAAGTCGACCGGCGCTTTTTCCTGGCAACACGGTTACACGGCCGTGCGCGAACTTCTGACGGACCATCCGGACATCACCGCCTTTTTCGCCACCAACGATAACATCGCGGTGGGGGCGTTGCGCGGCCTTGAAGAAATGGGCAAAAGAGTTCCCGACCAAATTTCGGTGCTGGGGGTCGGCGACATTGCCATGGCCGAATACACTTCGCCGGCGCTGTCCACTTTCCGCCTGCCCTTCTATGATTTCGGGGCCACGGCGGTAAAAATGATCTTTGACGGCCATCTGCGCGAAGACACTCTCGTCCCCTTCAGCGGCAACTATATCCGCAGGGAGAGCGTGGGGGTCAGAAAGAAATAGTTACCGCAACTGTAAAGGACTGAACATGCGTGCGTATCGTCTTGCCGGTCTGGCTTTTTTCGTGATCCTGTTCTGTCTGAGCGGCCGCCCCGCCCTTGCGGCCCGGGACACTCTGCTGACCATAGGCGCGGCCCCCCTGGGCGGCACCTATTACCCCGCGGCCCTCGCCATTGCCGATCTGATTAAAAAATACGCGCCGGGGCTGGAGGCGAGAGTCGAAGTCACCGGCGGCACCATGGAAAACCCCGTGCTCATGGAACGGGACGAGTTGCAGTTGGGTCTCGCCAACACCGACGTCGCCTACTTCGCGGTCAACGGCAAAGCTCCTTTCACCGCGCCTCTGACGAAGCTGCGGGCGCTCTTCACCGGCCTGGCCCCGGGCGTTGTGCAGTACACGGTGCGCGCGGGCGCGAAGATCCGCTCCATCCACGACCTCAAAGGCAAACGTATTGCCGTGGGCCCGCAGGGCAACAGTTCAGGCCTGCTCTTTCTGAAAGTGCTCAAATTTTACAAGATCGACCCCTCGGAGCTGACTTTCAGCTATATTTCCTTTTCCGACGGGGTTAACGAACTTCTGGACGGGCATGTGGACATGGCCATCGTTCAGGCGGGCCTGCCGGCCCCCGGCCTGCAGGAAGCCTTTGCCGGACCCAAGGCCGTGCGCATCCTGTCCTTTCAACCTGACGAACGCGACGCTTTTTTACAGGAGCATCCCTATTACCAGCCCATGACCATTCCCAAGGCGGCCTATGCCAACATGGAAGGCGACGTGACCACTTTCGCCACCAGCAACATGGTGCTGGTCCACAAAAATATGCCCGAGGACCTGGTCTACGCCGTGACCCGCGCCGTGTTCGAACATCTGCCCGAACTGCATGCCGCGCACCCCTCGCTTGCCTCCGTGACATTGCAAGGCGCGGCTCTGGCTCCCATTCCCCTGCATGAAGGGGCAAAGAAATACTTCGGCGAAAAAAACGTCTTGCCCCCGGTCAAACCATGAACAGCTCGCGCTCCGGCCTGGCCGGGCTTTCTCCGTCCCTGCCGCCGGGAGCGCGAGGTCTTATCATCGCGGCGCTTTCCGTTGCTGTTTGCACCTTTCATCTGTACGCTGGGTTGTTCGGGCTTTTTTCCGCGACCGTGCAGCGCGGCATGCACTGGTGGCTGCTGGGCTGCCTTCTCTTTTTGACGTACCCGCGCCATGACGGCCCATTCGCCCGCCCCTTCGCGGCGCGTTGCGGGGACTGGCTGTGCCTGGCCGCCTTCAGCGGCGCTTCACTCTATCTGCTGCTGACCTGGGAAAGCCTGGTTTTTCGCATGAGCCCGCCCGACGGCGTTGAACTCTTCTGGGGCGGGGCCATGCTGTTGCTTACTCTGGAAGGCGCCCGCCGCTGCACCGGGCTGTTTCTGCCCCTGACCGCGACGGTCTTTCTGGCTTACGCCCTGCTGGGGCCGTACATGCCGGGCCTGCTGCGGCACAAGGGTTATTCCCTCAGCCGCATCATTTCCTATCTGTTCAGCACCTCGTCGGGCATCTACGGCATCCCGATGGGCGTTTCAGCCAGTTACATCATTCTGTTCGTGCTGTTCGGCGCCTTTCTGAACGCCAGCGGCACGGGCAAACTGCTGATGCAGGCCAGTTTCGCTCTGACCGGGCGCTTTACAGGCGGCGCGGCCAAAACGGCGGTGGTGGCCAGCGCCCTTATGGGCATGCTGTCGGGCTCCCCCATTGCCAACGCCGTGACCACCGGCACCATCACCATACCGCTGATGCGCAAAAGCGGCTTTGAAAAAAACATGGCCTGCGCGGTGGAGGCGGTCGCTTACACCGGCGGCATGATCATGCCGCCGGTCATGGGCGCGGCCGCCTTCATCATGGCCGAATATCTGCGAGTGGACTACGCCGCCATCATGAAAGCCGCGCTTTTGCCCGCTCTGATTTACTTCGCCAGCGTCTACTTCACCGTGGACCTGTACGCCCGCAGACAGAAACTCGGCGCGCAGCCCGCGCCGGCCGAAAGCTTCGCCGCGACATTCAGCCAACTGGGGCACATGGTGCTGCCCATTATCTGTCTGGTCGTCTTTCTGGTCTGGCGCATATCGCCCATGACCGCCGTGGTCTGGTCCCTGCTCATCCTTTTCGCGGTTTCCTTTATTCGCCCGCAAAGCCGCCTCAGCCCCCGGCGCCTGCTGGACGCCCTGCTCGACGGCGCGAAAAGCGCCGTTCCCGTGGCCTGCGCCTGCGCCACATCGGGCATCATTCTGGGCGTGGTCAGCCTGACCGGCGTCGGGTCCACCCTTTCCAGCGAATTGTTCATCTATTTCAATTCCTTTCTGCCGGGCGCCCTGATCTGCTGCATGATCATATCCCTGGTGCTGGGCATGGGGTTACCCGCTACCGCCGTTTACCTGATTTTGGCGACGCTTCTCGCCCCTTCGCTGATCAACCTCGGGGTCGCGCCCATTGCCGCGCACATGTTCGTGTTTTATTTCGGCATCATCAGCACCATCACCCCCCCCGTGGCCCTGACGGCTTATGCGGCGGCGGCCGTGGGCGGCGGCGATGCCGTGCGCGTGGGCTTTATCGCCTTTCGTCTGGGCCTTGCCGCCTACAGCATCCCCTTCATTCTGGTCTACGCGCCGGAACTGCTGTTCAGCGGCGACGCCCCGGCCATCGCGTTGCGCTTCGCCTTCAGCCTTGCGGCCGTCTACGCTCTGGCCCTGGCCAGCATCGGCTACCAGCGGGAACATATCAGCATGCCCCGCCGCCTGCTGGCCGCGGCAGCCGGTCTTTTGCTCATCACGCCCGACCTGTCCACGGACATTCCCGGCACCATTTTGCTGCTTCTTGTTCTTTTCGCCCGCCGACGGCGGGCCGCTGTGGCGTGATGCTGCGCCGGACAGATTTCCCGGCCGGCCGACGACGGTCTTGACTTTTTTTCGTTTTCTATCAAAATAACTCATAATAGATCACATAAGTTCAACTTGTGATCATTCTCACATGTCCTCAATCAGCCAGCCTGTGAGGCCTCATGCTTCCCGCTCAACGACGCTCCGAAATGGCCCTTTTCATCCAGCAAAAGGGCGGCATGGACACTGAAACCCTGGCCCGGCATTTCGGCATCTCGGTCATGACCGCGCGCCGCGACCTCAAAATTCTGGAACAGCAAAACTGTCTCAAAGTCACCTGGGGCGGGGCGGTGCCCGTGCAGTTTCAGCCCCATGACGTGCCTTACGCCAGTAAAGCCATGGCCATGCGCGAAGCGAAAAAGGCCATTACCTCCCTGGCCCTGGACATGATCAAGGATGACAGCTGCATCCTGCTGGATGCGGGCACCACGGCTCTGGAACTGGCCAAGAAACTGACCGGGCGCCGCCTGACCGTCATCACCCCCGATTTGCAAATCGCCCTGCTGCTGGCCGCATCTCCCACCGTGGACGTGCATCTGGCCGGGGGCAGGGTCGACCCTGTCAGCCGCGCCTGCAACGACATCTGCACCGTCGACTACCTTGCCCCCATCCGCGCCACCCAGGCCTTTATCGGCACCAACGTCTGGGACGCCGAACGCGGAGTGACCACCAGTTCCACCGCCAAGATGCGGATCAAAAGCCAGATGATGGCCTGCGCCCAGGAAAGCATTCTGCTTGCGGACTCGTCGAAGTACGGCAATTTCAGCCCCTGGTCGGTGGCCGGTCTGCGGGACTTCAGTTGCATCCTTTCCGATTCGCTTTTGTCCCCGGCGGCCCGGGAAGCCGTAGAACAAAGCGGCGCCGGCCTGCGCCTTGCGCAGTTGCCCGCCCTGCGCGCCGCCGCCCGCGATGCTGTGAGGTATGCCTCATGAATATCGCCGTCATTGCCGACGATTTGACGGGTTCCAATGTCGACGGCGCGCTGCTGACCGCCAAGGGCTTTTTCAGCGCTACCTGCCTGGGCCTGGACCATTGGAATCCCGAAGAATTTGCCGCCTGCGCCGCCGTGGCCGTCAGCACCGACAGCCGTCTGCTGCCCCGGGACGAAGCCTGGAACAGGGTGTACGCGGCGGTCAAGCTTTTCGCAGCGCAAAAGCCGGTCCTCATCGCCAAGCGCATCGACAGCACCCTGCGCGGCAATATCGGGGCGGAAATAGAAGCGGCCCTGCAAGCCATTGACGATACCGCGCAAGGACAACGCGAACCCGCCGTGGCCCTGGTCGTGCCGGTCTATCCCTCTTCCGGCCGCATCAGCGCCGGGGGCTATCTGATCGTGCACGGCATTCCCCTTGAGCGTTCTCCCATCGCCAAAGACGCGCTTACCCCCATCGACTCCACACTGGTTTCCGACATCATCGGCCGCCAGACGAAACTGCGCAGCGGCTTTATTTCTCTCACAACCGTACTGGCCGGGGTCGAACACATCCGCGCCGCTGTTCTGGACGCCTGGAAGGCAGACTGCCGCATCATCATCTGCGATGCAGTGACGGACGACGACGTCGTGTCCATCGCCCGGGCCGTCGCGGACACTCCCTTCCCTTTGCTGACCGTTGATCCGGGCCCTTTCACGGCAGAGGTGGCCGCCGTGCGCGTGCTGGCGCCCAGGGTGGAATTCGAGGACCGCGTCCTTGCCGTCATCGGCAGCGTATCCGAACTGACCCGCCGCCAGATGGAAGCCTTGCGCCTTGCCCACCCGGCGCGCATGGTCCGGACCGACTGCGTCAGGCTGCTGGATGCGCAAAATCGTGAGACGGAAATAGAGCGTATCATCCGCGAGCTTTGCGAGGGCTGCGCCGACTGCTCGGTCATCGGGGTATGCACGGCGGAAAGCGCGGACCACCTCTTGCGCATGGACGCTGTCGCGGCATCTTTGAACCTGTCCACCAGCGGCGTATCCGAACGCATCAACAGCGCGCTGGCCGCCGTTGCCGAACGACTGCTCGGCTTGCCGGAACTGCGTATCGGCGGACTGTACACCTCCGGCGGAGAAGTGACCGTATCCACCCTGCGCAGGCTCGGGGCCAGAGGCTTTTCCGTACGCGACGAAGTGCTGCCGCTGGCCGTGTACGGCCATATTCTGGGCGGCAGCCATCCCGACCTGCCCATGGTGACCAAGGGCGGCTTTGTGGGCGATACCGAAAGCCTCGTCCAGTGCGTCAACTATCTGTTCACCAAGATATCGACCCGAACCCGGCAACCATAGGAAGGAATAATGAAACCAGTCATTTGCGTCCCCATGGGCGATGCTGCCGGCATAGGCCCGGAAATTGTCGCCGCGTCCATTCCCGACCCCGTGGTTGCCGCCAACGCCCGGGTGCTGGTCGTGGGACATGAGGAAATTCTGCGCCGCGCGGCGAAACTGCGAGGCCTTTCCATTCACGTCAAACGCGTGGACGAGGACCTGAACGGCCTGGAAGAAGGCGGCCTCAATCTGCTGCACATGGACAACATCGACGTGAACGCCTTCGCCTACGGCACGGTGCAGGCTTCTTGCGGGCAGGCGGCCTTCGACTACATCGCCAAAAGCGTGGACCTGGCCCTGGCGGGCAAGGTGGACGCGCTGGCCACCACCCCCATCAACAAAGAATCGCTCAAGGCCGCCAGAGTTCCCTATATAGGGCATACGGAGATCCTGGCGGACCTGACCCGCAGCGCCGATCCCCTGACCATGTTCCAGGTGCATGAACTGCGGGTCTTCTTTCTGACCCGGCATCTCTCGCTTGTGGAAGCCTGCAAGGCCGTGACCCGCGACCGGGTGCTGCGCTACATCCGCCGCTGCGCCGAAGCCCTGGGCTATCTCGGCATCGACAAGCCCAAAATCGCGGTGGCCGGGCTCAACCCCCACAGCGGGGAACACGGTTTGTTCGGCAACGAGGAAGACGCAGAGATCATGCCGGCCATTGAAGCGGCCCGCAAAGAAGGTTTTGACGTGGACGGACCCAAACCCGCGGATTCCGTCTTTTATTTCGCGCTGAAAGGCGCATGGGATGCGGTGCTGTCCCTGTATCACGACCAGGGACATATCGCGACCAAGATGGTGGATTTTGACCGCACCATCTCCCTGACCCTGGGCCTGCCTTTTCTGCGCACATCTGTGGACCACGGCACGGCCTTCGACATCGCGGGCAAGGGCATCGCGTCTCCGGTCAGCATGGTCGAAGCCATACGCCTTGCGGCCGTCTACGCCCCCAATTTCAGGAGAAAAAGCAAGGCCTGATCCGCGCCGTACTTTACGGACGATAACAACCAGCAAGGAGCGCAGCATATGACCAATTTCGGTTCCGTATTCGCCTCTCCTTCCTGCATCCGGGCCGGCAGAGGCCTTTCCCGCCGCCTGGGAGAACTGGTGAAACCCTGGAATGTACGCAAGGCGCTGCTGGTCACCGACCCCGGCATCGCCGCTCTCGGCTTGCCCGCGCCGCTTATAAAGTCACTGGAGGCTGAAAAAATCAGCGTCGCCGTATACGACAAAGTGATAGCCGACCCGCCCCTGTCCCAGGCCCTGGAACTGATCGACCTGCTCAAACAGGATCGGCCCGATCTGGTCATCGGCTTCGGCGGCGGCAGTTCCATCGACGCGGCCAAGATCGCGGCGGTCATGGCGGACAACGACGGCGACCTGCGCGGCTATGTGGGCATGAACCTGGTGCCGAAACCGGGCCTGCCCACCCTGTTCATTCCCACCACCGCGGGCACCGGGTCCGAGGCCACCCAAATCAGCATTCTGAACGATGTGGAACGCCAGGTGAAACTGGGCATCGTTTCCGAGCACATGTTCACCAAAAACGTGGTGCTCGACGCGGAACTGACCGTTTCACTGCCGCCCGAAAGAACCTGCTGGACCGGTCTTGACGCCCTGATTCACGCGCTTGAATCCTACGTCAGTCGGGCGGCCACGCCGCTCACGGAAACTTTGGCCATCCGGGCCATGGAGCTGATCAGCAAGTATCTGCGCCGGGCCTATGCCGTGGGCTCGGACATGGAAGCCCGCGAGGGAATGCTGACCGCCAGTCTGCTGGCGGGCATGGCCTTTTCCAACACCCAGTGCGGAGGGGCGCACGCCTGCGCCCTGGCCGCGGGTTCCCGCTATCATCTGGCGCACGGCCTGGCCACCACCTTGATGCTGCCGGCCACCATGGAGTTCAACCTGATCGCCGCCCCCGAAAAATACCGCCGCGTCGCGGAAATTTTCGGGCACTGCACCTGCGGCATGTCCCCTTATGAAGGCGCGGCCCAGGCGGTCAAAGCCGTCACGGCCCTGGCCAAGGACATGGATTTCGTGTTCGGCCTCGAGCATTACGGCGCATCGGCCGATCACATCCCCGCCCTGGCGGAACTGAGCCTGCTTCCGGCCAGATTGTGGAACAGCAACCCCCGGCCCGTAGATCTGAAGCAGGTCACCCGCATATTGGAGCGCAGCTTCGGCGACTGGCCGAAATAAAGCATTTTCATTCTGAAAACGCTTGCCGAACACGACAAGGAGGAACCGCCCGCATATTTTTTATGAATTTCGCGTACAGACATTTGCGCATTTCAGGCATCCGGCCGCATCTTGCACAAACGTTCAACGGAGGAACAGCATGAAAAAACGTATAGGCATCCTTATCGCTGTGGCGCTGCTCGGCGTGTTCGTGGTTGCGGGCACGGCCCAGGCGGCGAAATTGACCTTTAGGGTCAACCACACCCTGGACCCCACTTCGCACTACCACAAGGGCCTGCTGAAGCTGGACGAACTGCTGAAGGAAAAAACCAAGGGCGATCTGACGCTGGATATCTACCACTCTTCCCAGCTCGGTTCCGAGCGCGACGCCATCGAAGGCGTGGGCGCGGGCACGTTGGAAATGACCCTGGTCTCTTCCGCGCCGCTGGCCAACTTCACCAATGCCTTCATGGTCTTTGACCTGCCCTTCATCGTCAAGGACCGCAAAAAGGCTTATGCCTGGATGGACGGCCCCGAAGGCAAAAAAATTCTCGACTCCGTGCTCGGCAAAAACATGGTGGCCCTTTCCATCTGGGAAAACGGCTTCCGCAACCTGACCAACTCCAAAAAAGCCGTGGTCAATCCCGACGACGTGAAAGGCATGAAGATACGGCTGATGGAAAACAAGATCCACCTTGCCACCTTCAAGCTTATCGGCGCGTACCCCACGCCCATGCCCATGGGCGAACTGTTCACCGCCCTGCAGCAGAAGACCGTGGACGGCCAGGAAAACCCCCTGGTCATCATCTATACCTCCAAATTGTATGAAGTGCAGAAATACCTGACCCTTTCCGGCCACTTCTATGCCCCGGCCATCCTGATCGTGAACAAGGAAGTCTGGGACAAGAAGATGACCGCGGAGCAGCGCAAGATCATGACCGAATGCGTGGCCCAGGCCCGGGACTGGGAACGCAACTACTGCCAGGAAGTGGAAACCAAGATGCTCGCCGAACTGAAGGCCAAGGGCATGGAAGTCTCCACCCCCAACAAGGATGTGTGGGCCAAAGCTCTGGCTCCCATATACAAAGAGTTTGAAGGGACCATCGGCAAGGCTGCCATCGACAGCCTGATCAACGCCCAGAAATAAGCGTAAAACCGGGCGGGGACGGGCGCCGGCCCGCCCCGCCCGACGAACAGGCCTTTTATCGTGAGAGGGCAATATGCGGAAAGTGTTCACCCATTTTGAAGAATACGCCATCCTGGTCCTGTTCCCGCTCATGGTCGGCGTGGTGCTGCTGGCGACCATAGCCCGCTATACCCAGCTGTTTTCCATGTTCTGGGGCGAAGAACTGGCCAGATACACCATGGTCTATCTCGGCTACATCGGCATTGCCCTGGCCATGAAGCGCCGCGCGCACATCGGGGTTACGGCCCTGGTGGATATGGCCCGGTCGCAGAGCGCGAAAAAAATCGTGCTCGTCGTGCAGACCGCCATCATCCTGGCTTTTTGCGCCACCATATCCATCTTTCTGTTCATTCTCATATCGAGACAACTGAACATGGGCCAGACTTCGCCGGCGCTGGAACTGCCCATCTGGCTGCCTTACGGGGGCGTTCCCCTGGGCATGGCCCTGCTGGCCCTGCGCACCTGCCAGGCATTCTGGGATGATTGGCAAAAACTCAACTCGGAGTAGCGTAACGAAACAACAACGGAGTAGTGTATGGGTTTTGCAATGTTCGGGACCTTAGTCGCGCTGCTCGCCCTCGGCGTGCCCATTGCCGTATGCATCGGCTTTTCGGCCATTGTCGGCATTCTGGCGGGGCCCTTGCCCCTCAGCCCCATTGTGGTGGGGCAGCGCATGTTCACGGCCATCGATTCCTTTCCCTTCATGGCCATCCCCTTCTTCATGCTGGCCGGGGGCCTGATGGAACACGGCGGCATATCCAAACGCCTGATCCGCCTGGCCACGGCCATTGTCGGCTCTTTGCGCGGCAGTCTGGGGGTCATCACCGTAATAGCTTCCGCCTTTTTCGGGGCTATTTCCGGATCCAACCCGGCGACGGTGGCGGCCATCGGCGGCTTCATGGTGCCTTCCATGATCAAGCAGGGCTACAAGCCGCCCATGGCCGCGGCCACGGCCGCAGCCGCCGGCACTCTGGGAGTCATCATCCCCCCGTCCATTCCCATGATCACCTATGGGGTAGTGGCCGGGGTTTCCATCGGCGACCTCTTTCTTTCCGGCGTGATCCCAGGCATCATTCTGGCATTTTGTCTGTCGCTTTGTGTTTCCAGAATGGCGAAATACATGAACATCCCGATCAGCGGAGCCTTCTCGCTGCCCGAGCTGGGCGCGGCCTTTCTCGACGCCATCTATGCCATGTTCATGCCCATCATCATTCTGGGCGGCATCTACGGCGGCATCTTCACTCCCACCGAGGCAGGGGCCGTGGCCTGCGGCTACAGCTTGCTGGTCAGCATTTTCATCTACCGGGAAATGAATCTGGAAAAGCTGAAAAACATCCTCATCGGCGCCGGAGTCAGCACGGCCATCGTCTTTTTCGTCATCGCCGCGTCCCAGTCCTTCGCCTGGCTGCTCAACGTGGGCAAGGTCTCTGAAGCCATCGTGAACGCCATGCTCGGCATCACTTCCAGCGCCGTGGGGCTGACGTTGCTGATCAACCTGATTCTGCTCTTTCTCGGCGTGATTCTTGAAACCCAGGCCATCATTCTGCTGATCGCGCCCATCTTTCTGCCCATCGCCGCCCAGATCGGCATGGACCCGCTGCTGCTGGGCATCATCATCGTGGTCAACACCTCGCTGGGCATGATCACTCCGCCCATGGCCGTAAACCTCTTCGTGGCCCAGGGGCTGGTGCGCGAACACGGGGTCAGGCTGGAAGCCATCTCCCGCTACATCATCCCCTTCTTTCTCGTCGAACTCGGCGTGATTCTGTTGATCAGCTTTGTGCCTTCGCTGTCCATAGGCATCCTTTCAATCGTCAAATGACGCGGCGTCTTTGCCGGAGCGGAAAATTCCGCTCCCGACAAAAACAGAAAACGTTTTTTGCTCCGCCAGAGCCACCGCGCGTAAAAGGAGAATGATATGGGAATCGCAATGTTCGGCACTTTGTTCATATTGCTGCTGCTGGGCCTGCCCATTGCCGTATGCATCGGCTTTTCGGCCATCGTGGGCATCCTGGCGGGGCCCTTGCCCCTCAGTCCCATTGTGGTGGGGCAGCGCATGTTCACGGCCATCGATTCCTTTCCCTTCATGGCCATTCCCTTCTTCATGCTGGCCGGGGGCCTGATGGAACACGGCGGCATATCCAAACGCCTGATCCGCCTGGCCACAGCCATTGTCGGCTCTCTGCGCGGCAGTCTGGGGGTCATCACCGTGATGGCTTCCGCCTTTTTCGGGGCCATTTCCGGATCCAACCCGGCGACGGTGGCGGCCATCGGCGGCTTCATGGTGCCTTCAATGGTCAAGCAGGGCTACAAAGCGCCCATGGCCGCGGCCACGGCCGCGGCCGCCGGCACCCTGGGGGTGGTCATACCGCCGTCCATTCCCATGATCACCTACGGGGTTGTGGCCGGGGTCTCCATCGGCGATCTTTTTTTGGCCGGCATCGTGCCCGGCATCATTCTGGCAGCCTGCCTGTCGCTCTGCGTTTCCGGCATGGCGAAGTACATGGATATTCCGATCAGCGGGGCCTTTTCTTTCTCCGAACTGGGCGCGGCTTTTGGTGACGCCATTTTGGCGCTGGTCATGCCCCTCATCATTCTGGGCGGCATTTACGGCGGCGTCTTCACCCCCACCGAAGCCGGGGCCGTGGCCTGCGCGTACAGCCTGCTGGTCAGCACATTTTTTTACAAGGAAATGACCCTGCCCAAGATGAAAACCGTGATCCTGAACGCGGGGGTCAGCACGGCCATCGTATTTTTCGTCATCGCCGCATCCCAGTCTTTCGCCTGGCTGCTCAACGTGGGCAAGGTGTCCGAGGCCATCGTCAACGGCCTCTTGAACGTGACCAGCAGCCCCTTCGCCCTGGTACTGCTCATCAACCTCATTCTGCTCGTTCTCGGCGTGTTTCTGGAAACCCAGGCCATCATTCTGCTGGTCACGCCCATCCTGCTGCCCATCGTGACCAAGATCGGCATGGACCCCTTGCTGCTGGGTATCATCATCATCGTCAACACCTCGCTGGGCATGATCACCCCGCCCATGGCCGTGAACCTCTTTGTGGCCCAGGGCCTGGTGCGCGAGCATAAAGTCGGAATCGAGGCCATTTCGCGCTACATCGTGCCCTTCTTTGTCACCGAACTGGCGGTGGTGCTGCTGATCAGCTATTTCCCCTCGCTTTCTCTGGGCATCTTGTCATTGGTGAAATGATTCCGATTTCGGATCAAGAGCATTTTAACTTTGAAATTATACAATTGAAGTCTCGTAACGACACAGAATTAAGCACATAACAATGCTAAATTACAAAGATAAACGACACGCTTCGCGGGCATCCGCTTCGCGTCTGCCGAGCAATTTCAAAGAGAAATTGTTCAATTGCGGCCTTGCCGTCCTTCGCCAGGTCGCCGAGTTTGGCCCGTCCGGTCAACACGGCGCACAGATCCTTACGCTCCAGGGTTATGGTGGCGTCCGCCCCGGCCGGGAACTTTTTGCGGTAGTTCAGAATGCTGTTCTTGAGGGACAGGGGATAACGTCCTTTCGAAGGAATATACTTTTCGATATTCGGCCGAAATGCAAAAGCTTTCCGGCGCCGCCAGAAGGCACAAAGGCCTTTGTGTGAACAGACTCTAAGGCGCATATACAGCGGCGGTGATTTGCGCTATAGCCGCCTTCTATGTTCGAAGCGTTCGGCGTGATCAACATCTGGACCTTTGTGCTCGGCGTCGTGGTGATTATTCTGCTGCCCGGCCCCAACTCCCTGTATGTGCTGACCACGGGCGCGCGCCGGGGCATACGGCCCGGCTACAAGGCTGCCTGCGGCGTCTTTCTGGGCGACACGGCGCTGATGACCCTTGCCGCCGTGGGCGCGGGTTCCGTGATGGCGCTGTACCCCCTCGCCTTTTCGGCCATGCGGTATGGCGGCGCGGCCTACCTCGCCTACCTGGGGGTCAAAATTTTATACGCGCAAATATCCGCTTCGCCGGCGCGGACGCGGACCGGCCGCGCGAACGAAACGGAAAACCCCTTTGTCAAAGCTTTGCTGCTCAGCCTGTCCAACCCAAAAGCCATTCTTTTTTTCGTGTCCTTCTTTGTTCAGTTCGTAGACCCCGAATACGCGCACACGGGCTTTTCCTTTCTGATTCTGGGCTGCATCGTGCAGTTGGCCAGCCTTTCTTATCTGTCGCTGCTTATCCTGTTCGGGGCGGCCCTGGCGGCCTTTTTTCGAGGGCGCGACCGCCTTGCCCGTCTTTCGCAAAGCGGCGTGGGCGCGCTGTTTCTGGTCTTCGGCTGCAAGCTGGCCCTGGCTCCCTGATCAACACGCAAGCCGCATCAATACCCGCTTCCGGGTCGGCAGAAGGAACACGCCATGCCCCAACGCCTTTTTCTTCCGCTCTGCCTTGCCGCAACGCTGCTGCTTGCCGCCTGCTGCGGCCCGAAACAGCAAAATTCGGACGCGTCTGCCGTTTTTGAAAAAGACGGCCTGGGCGGCATTGTCCTTGAGGGCCAGAACCTGACTCAGGAAATCTACCCCGATGTGGCCGACACCCTGATTGAGGGCCTGTTGGACGAGGCCAAGGTCTACTTCATCGCCCACTACCCCCAGGGCGTGCACGAAAAAGCCGACGCCGCCATCCGCGCCAAGGCGGGCAGCGCTTTGGGCGGCTTCATTCTGGATCTTTCGCCCACGGCGCGGCCCACCGGCGAGACGACCGAAGAAAGCCCTCCGGTCCCGGCCAGACTGTATCCGGCTATGATCACCTATACGGTGACGGAAAGCGGCAAGAACGCGCTGACCGTCAACTTCTGCGTCTGGAGCTACCTCGGCGGCGCGCATGAAAACTGGTATTACAGCGCTCTGAGCGTTGACCGCCTGAACGGAGAAGTCATCACCCTGAACCGCCTGTTCCGGAATGCGCGAAGCATCGAACGCACGGCCCGATGGCTGTCGGAAGGCGAACGCGCGTCCTATGAACGGAACAGCGGCGAGACGGACGAGAGCGCTGTCAAACCCCTGCGCATCAATGTAACGCCCTCGGACATCAGCATGGAGCGCATCCTGCTGACCCCGGACGGCCTGGACATTCTCTTCGCCCCCTATGAAAAAGGCAGCTTCGCTCTGGGCGACGTGACGGCCCGCGTGCCCAAAAGCGAGTTCAAACGCCTGGGAATCAGCACGGAATTTTGGGGAAACTAAGAGCATATCCGCTTTGAGGATCTTGTTTTTTTCCACAACTCAGGCATATGCTGCGACCATGCACGCCACATATACCGTTGCCCTGATCCAGGCCCGCATGGGGTCCACCCGTCTGCCCTGCAAGATGATGCTTCACCTGGCGGGGCATCCCCTTATCGACTGGGTGCTGCGCCGCGTCGGCAAGGCCGCCCTGGTGGACAAAGTGGTGGTCGCCACCAGCACGAACCCGGAAAACGACGTGCTGGAACGCCACCTCGCCGCCCAGGGCGTCAGCGTCTTCCGGGGTCCGGAAAACGACGTGCTGGAGCGTTTTCGCCAGGCGGGCGCGGCGCATGCGGCGACCCACGTCGTGCGCGTTTGCGCGGACAACCCGCTCATCTGGGGCGGAGCCGTCGACGAGCTGGTCCGCTTCTATTTCAAAGCCGGATGCGACTACGCCTACAACCACATTCCCAAAAACAACCGGTGGCCCGACGGCCTGGGCGCCGAAATAGTCTCTTTTCCCCTGCTGCAGCGCCTGGCCGAAGACGCCGCCCTGCCCGCCCACCGCGAGCACTGCCTTTCGTACATCTGGGACAACCCGAATCTTTTTTCCATCCGCACCTTTGACCCCGAAGATCCCCGCCTGCACCGGCCGGACCTCAAACTGGACGTGGACACGGCCGACGATTACCGGTATCTGGCCCTGCTGCCGCTGACCATCGACAGCGGCCCCCTGGACATACTTGCCGCCTGCGCGGGCGTACCCCCCGCCGGGCACTGAGAGGCGACCATGACCCTGACCCGATTCATGCAGACCCCGCCGGACATGAGCAAAGGGCTGCCCGCACCTTTCATCATCGCCGAAGCCGGCGTCAACCACGAAGGCCGGATGGACCTCGCCCGCCGCCTGATCGAAGAGGCCAGGGAAGGCGGCGCGGACGCCATCAAGTTCCAGACCTACAAGGCGGGCAAGATCGCCTCCAAACATTCTCCGGCATACTGGGACACCAACAAAGAACCCACCGGCAGCCAGTTCGAGCTGTTTCAAAAATACGACCAGTTCGGCGAAGACGAATTCCGCGCCATCAAGGAACACTGCGACAAGGTGGGCATCGAATTTCTCTCCACGCCCTTTGACGTGGATTCCGCCGCGTACCTGAACGGCATGATGGGCGTGTTCAAAATTTCCTCTTCGGACATCACCAACAAGCCTTTCATCCAGGACATGGCCAAGTACGGCAAACCCATCCTGCTTTCCACCGGAGCGTCCACCCTGGCGGAAATCGCCGAGGCCGTCTCTTGGATCGAACCCTTCGGCGTGCCGCTGGCTCTGCTTCACTGCGTGCTCAACTACCCCACGCCCGACGCCAATGCGACGCTGGGTTCCATTCCCATGCTCTGCCGCCATTTTCCGCAGCACCTCATCGGCTATTCGGACCACACCGAGCCCAAGGACATGAAAAGTCTGGAAGTGGCCGCCCTGCTCGGCGCTCGCGTGCTGGAAAAGCACTTCACCTTTGACAAGACCCTGCCCGGCAACGACCACTACCACGCCATGGACAAAGAGGACCTGAAAGCTTTTCGCGCGTCCATGGACCGCATCCGCGCCCTGGTCGGCCCCATAGCGCTGGGCGCTCTGGATGCGGAAAAACCCGCCATCATCAACGCCCGGCGCAGCCTGGTGGCGAACCGGCCCATCCCGGCAGGCAAAATAATCACCCGCGAAGACCTGACCTGGAAGCGCCCCGCCCACGGCATCAGCCCCCGTTGCATTGACGAAGTGCTGGGCATGAAGGCTCGTTGCGACATGGCGGAAGACACGGTGCTGCGCTGGGGGCTTTTGGAATAGTTTCCGGGGAGGCGCCGCCTCCCCGGACCCTTCCGGCAGGGGCATGATGCCCCTGCACCCCCTATCAGGCGCGGAATCAAGAAGACTCAGTCCCCTTGCGGGGCGTGGGGCGGAGCCCCACATTTTTACAATTGGATACTCTCTATGCCGCGTATTCTTGTTTTCGGTTCCATGCCCCGCGGGGCCACGCCCGCCACGCATGTCGCCTCCGGCCCCTGGTGCTTTGCGGGGCGGGAAAACGCATTTTTCGACTGGGACGAGGCCTTTCCTCTGCCGCCGGACCCCTATCCCGACATTGCCGGGCTGGAAGCCGCGTCCTTCGCCGCCAACGCCGAGATGGTCCGGCTGATTCCCATACTGGCGGAACATCTGAACGAAAAACGCGGTACCGGACACAGTCTCGTTTTCTGGGAAACCGCTCTCGCTCCCTGGCTGCTCACCGCCCTGCAAAGCCTGCGCGAGCGTTGCGACCGATTGGGCGGCCTTATCCGCCTGTACGGCAAAGAAAGCATGGCGGCACCCCTGTTGCCGGAGAAGTGCGCCTTCTCTTTTCGCAATTCCCTGGATTTCATGGTTCATGGCGTACAGGATGCGGCGTATAACCACTACGTCTTTTCCCGCCTGCTGGAAGCCTTTGGTCTGCCCGCCGCCTGGACCGCCGTCTATGAACCCATCCGGCCCCTGCATGGCGCCGCTCCGGCGAAACGGGGGCTCAAAGACCGCCTGCGGGGTTTTCTGCGGCGCCTGCCTTTCCCCAGAGTCAAAGGTTTCGGCCTGCAGCAGAGCCTGCTCTTCTCTCTGGCGCTGTGGAGCAACATCAAGAACAACGACAAAACCCTGCCGCTGGCCGCCTACGCGGCTCCGGCGGGAACGGCCTTTTGCGATCCGCCTTTTGATCCGCTGCCGCTTCTTTTGCGCGGCCTGCCTCTGGACCTTGTCGAAGCGCCCATACCCGCGCCGCCGCGCAAAAAGGGCCGCATCCGGATCATGGCCGGCGAATTCATGCAGGACGAAGCGTACGGCCTGCAACTGGGCGCGTGGCGCGAAGGAGGCGGTCGGCTCGTCGACATCCAGCACGGCGGCAACAACGGCAACCTGCGCTGCCCCGGATCCACCGTGCTCGACTACCGCCAGCACGCCCATCTGACCTGGGGCTGGAGCAGCCACGCCCCGCACCCGGTCAACGCCGTGCCCGTGCCCCACCCCCTGGTGGCGAAGGTCGCGGACAAACACCGCGAGAACGCGGCCGATCTTGTTCTGGTGGGCACGGAAATGAGCGTTTACGCCTACCGCCTGAAATCCCGGCCCCTGGCCGCCGGGCTGGTGGCCTATCGCAAAGGGAAGAAAGCCTTTTTTGCCGCCCTGCCGGAACATGTCCGCGCAAAAGCCCTGTACCGGCCCTATTTTTCCGCTGCCGGGGCTCTGTCCGACGCGCCTTATGTGCAGTCGGCCTTTCCGGACATCCCCTTGTGCAAAGGCGATCTGATGGAGCGGCTGCTGGCCTGCCGTCTGGCCGCGCTTGACCATTACGGCACCACCATGCTGCTGGCGCTGGCCGCGAACATTCCGCTGGTCTGTTACTGGGACCGGACTCTATGGGGCATGGGGCCGGAAACCGAAAAACATTTGCAACCGCTGCGCGACGCGGGCATTCTGCACCCGGACGCGCAAAGCGCCGCCGCGCAGGCCGCGCGGATTTGGGACGACGTGCCCGCATGGTGGCGGGCTTCGGCAACGCAGGCCGCTCGAAAACAATGGACGCAAACATACGCGCGCGCCGACGCGCGGGATTCTTTCGACCTCACCCGCCGCTGGTTGCGGGCACTGCGAGACCTGTGATGGAACAGAACGGCTCCGCCCCTGAAAAAAACAGCGCCGCCCGGACAACGGCGGAACAGTCTCCGGCCGTGCAGGCCGCGCAGGCCGGGCAAACCCCACGCCATCACAAGGATCCCGGCGATTCGCTGAAAAAACGCTTCGTCGTCAAGCTGTGTTCCAACGTCGCTTCCATCCCTTTGTATCTGGCGATGGAGGCCATTTTGCCCCGCGCCCTCGGGCCTGTGGGTTACGGCAATTTTTCGTTCGCCACCGCGTTTTTTCAGCAGGTGACCGGTTTTCTGGACATGGGTTCGTCCAACTGCTTTTACACGGCCCAGTCGCGCCGCCAGGACGAATTCGGCCTGGTAGCCTTTTACTCCCGCATCTGCCTCGTCATTCTGGGCGTCTGCCTGACTCTGGCGCTGTTCATCGCGCTGGCGCCGGGCGCGGGCGACATCTTCATGCCCGACGTACCCGCGCACCTGGCCGTGTGGGGCGCGTTTCTGGCTTTTCTGTACTGGTATGTGCGCGTGGCCAGGGGCATGGACGACGCCCTGGGCCTGACCACCACCAGCGAACTTATCCGCATCGTCGTCAACCTTGTCGCCATGGCGGCGCTGGTGGTTTTGTATTTCGCCGGCGTGCTGAACATGGCCCTGTTGTTCTGCCACCAGTATGCCCTATACCTCATCACCTGCGCCGGGTTCATCTGGTGTCTGCGGGGCGCATGGCCGGGCTTCAGCTTTCGTCTTACCAAAGAGCAAAGCCGCGCCTATGCCAAAGAATTCTCCGAATATTGCTTTCCTCTCTTCACTCTGGCGCTTTTTTCCGTGCTTTTTCTGGTCGGAGAACGCTGGCTGTTGCAGTACTTCGACGGCAGCACGGCCCAGGGCTTCTTTTCGCTGTCGCAAAAAATCGGCATGGCCTGTTTCTTGTTCACCATGGCCATGACCCCGCTGATCATGCGCGAATTCTCGCTGGCCCACGCCAAAAACGATGTAAAACGCATGGCCGCGCTTATCGACAAGCACGGCCCCATGCTCTACACCGTGGCCGCCTATTTTTCCTGTTTCGCCGTAGCCGAAGCGGAAGCGGTGGTGCGCATTCTGGGCGGCGAAAAGTTCGCCGGGGCCGTGCTGCCCGTGCAGATCATGGCGTTTTACCCCATGCACCAGTCGTATGGCCAGGTCATCGCCTCGCTCTTTTACGGCACGGGCGATACCAAAGTACTGCGCAACAACTCCGTCGCCGCCCTGGTCGTGGGCATCGTCGTCGCCTGGTTCATGCTGGCCCCCTCGTCCATGCTGGGGCTGAACCTGGGGGCCGTGGGCCTGGCCATCAAAACCGTCGCGGTGCAGTGCCTGTTCGTCAACATTCTGCTCATTCTCGCCCGCAGGGTCGTGCCTCTCAACCTCTGGGGCAATCTGGCCCACCAAGCGCTGTGCCCGCTGACCTTTATCGTCGGAGCCCTTGTCAGCGACTTTGCCGCGCGCTCTTTCGGCCTGGCCGGCTTTCCCCGCCTTTTTGCCGTCGCCGCCGGCTACACCTTGATCTGCGCGGCCCTGGTCCACGCCGTGCCCTGGCTGGGCGGACTCTCGCGGTCTGAAATCCGCTATATCTGGGCGCAACTGCTGCAGGCGGCAAAGCGCGTCGCGCGCCGCTGAAAAAACCGGCGGCGCTTCCGGCATGAAACCGGCGCCGGGCCGCGCCTTCCTCTTGCTCTTGACCCAGGCCGCGCATATACTAGTCCTCATTTCATAAATCGGCTATTGGCCGATTTATGAAGATCGCTCCGCCGAAAAGCGTGGTTTTCGGGTCGCTCACGCCGCCGCTGGCGGCGCGCCGGACTGCCGTCCGGCGTTAGAAGTCATTTCATAATGAATTATGAAATGACTTCTAAGCAGTCGATATACTTTCATCCCATCGAGGAACATATGGCCGTCACCAGCAGCGATATCCGCGCAAAACTCAAAGCGGGCAAACCCACGGTCGGCACCTGGCTGCAGATACCCAGCCCGGACCTGGCCGAAATCATCGCCCGCATGGGTTATGACTGGGCCGCCGTGGACATGGAACACGGCGCCTTTACCCGACGCGATCTGCCGGACATTTTTCGCGCTCTCGAGCGTTGGGGAACCCTGCCTTTCGTCCGCATGGTGGAAGCCACGAAGTCGGAAATCAAGGCCGCCCTCGATTCCGGCGCGCGGGGGCTGATTTTTCCCATGATCGAGTCGCGGGCCCAGTTGGATGAAGCAATCGGCTGCGCCATGTGGCCCGGCGGCGGCGAATATCCGGGCGGCAAACGCGGGGTGGGCTTTTCCCGCGCCAACCTCTACGGCCTTGATTTCGCGGAGCATATCGGCAAAGACAAGGGCCCGGGCCGGGACATCGTTCTTGTGGCCCAGATCGAGCACGTCAACGCCGTGCCCGAACTGGACGCCATTTTCAGCCACCCCCGGCTGGACGCCTACATGGTCGGGCCTTATGACCTGTCCGCGTCCATGAACCTGACCGGCGATTTTACGAACCCGGCCTTCACGGCCGTGCTGGATTCCATCCAGGCCAAGGCCAAGGCTCGCAGCATGGCCATGGGCTACCATGTGGTGACCCCGGACCCGGCCGCCCTGGCGGCCAAAATCGGCGAAGGCTATGCGTTTCTGGCTTACGGCATCGACTCCATTTTTCTTGCCGGCGCCGCCAAACGGCCTGAAATAGGATAGGCAGCGAACATGCGGGGCTCTGCCCCGCGCCCAGCCAAGGGGCCTGGCCCCTTGGAACCCGCTCGCGGTTGCGGGGTCCAGGGGTCTCAGACCCCTGGCAGGGGGTCCGGGGGACGGAGTCCCCCGGTGTAACGAGGGTGTATTTTATGCAAATAACGGTGTTCGGCGGAGCCGGTTTTCTGGGTTCCCATGTGTGCGACAAGCTATCCGAAGCCGGCCACAGCGTGACGGTGGTGGACATCCGGCCTTCCCCCTGGCTGCGGCCGAACCAGACCATGCTCACCGGCGACGTGCTGGACGAGGCCATGGTGCGCGAAGCGGTGGCCGGCGCGGATGCGGTCTACAACTTCGCGGGCATCGCGGATATAGGCGAGGCCGGTTCCCGCCCTGTTGACACGGTGAAATACAACGTGCTGGGCAACGTCATCATTCTGGAAGCCTGCCGCCGGGAAAAGACGCCCCGTTTCGTGTTCGCCAGTTCTCTGTATGTCTACAGCAAAGACGGCGGCTTTTATCGTTGCAGCAAGCAGGCTTCCGAACTGTACATCGAAAATTACCACCGCATGCACGGCCAGGAGTACACCATTTTGCGCTATGGTTCCTTGTACGGCCCGCGTTCGGACAAACGCAACGCCATTTACCGTTTCGTGCGCGAAGCTCTGGAAACAGGCCGCATCAGCTATTTCGGCAGGCCCACGGCCCTGCGCGAATATATCCATGTGGAAGACGCGGCTCTCTGCAGCGTGCAGATACTGGAACCGAAATACGCCAACGAGCATATCGTGCTGTCCGGAACCCAGCCCATGCGGGTGGGCGACGTGCTCAAAATGATCGCCGAAATGTTGGGCCGCGACATTCCTTTTGATTTTCTGGCCGAAGGCCAGACCGGACATTACGAAATCACGCCGTATTCCTTCAACCCCCAGATCGGCAAGAAGATGAGTCCGCCCCTGACCATGGACCTGGGCCAGGGCATTTTGCATATGATCGAGCAGGTACACAAGGAACTGCACCCCGAATACACCACGACCATGGGCTATCTGGTCAAAAAGGACAACGCATGAACATCATCGCCGTCATTCCCGCCCGCATGGGCTCTTCCCGTTTTCCCGGCAAACCGCTGGCCGACATTCACGGCGTGCCCATGGTCGGGCATGTGACCTTCCGGGCCGCCATGAGCAAGGCTCTGAGCGCGACCTACATCGCCACCTGCGACCAGGTGATCATGGACTATGCGGCATCCGCCGGCCTGAAAGCCGTGATGACCGCCGACACCCACACCCGCTGCACGGACAGGACGGCCGAAGCCCTGCTGAAAATCGAAAAAGAGACGGGCAAAAAAGCCGACATCGTGGTCATGATCCAGGGCGACGAACCCATGGTCACGCCGCAAATGATCGACGCGGCCGTCGCCCCCATGCTGAAAGACGCGTCCATCCGGGTGGTCAACCTGATGGCTGATCTGGCGGACGAAACGGAATTTGAAGACCCCAACGAAGTGAAGGTGGTGGTCGATCTCAAGGGCGACGCCCTGTATTTTTCGCGCGAACCCATTCCTTCGCGGCGCAAGGGAACTCCGAAAGTGCCCATGAAGAAACAGGTATGCATCATTCCCTTCCGCCGCGACTACCTGCTGCATTTCAACGCCATGCCCGAAGCCCCGCTGGAAATCATCGAGTCCGTGGACATGATGCGCATTCTGGAAAACGGCGAAAAAGTCCGCATGGTGCAGGTCTCTGATCGCACCCTGAGCGTGGACACGCCCGAAGATCTGGCCCGCGTGCGCGAAATGATGCAAAACGACCCGCTGCGCAAAAAATATTCTTAGGCTGTTTGTGAAAAGCGTCTTTTGTCCCCTGGACCGCGTTACGCGCCGATTTTGGTCCAGGGCTGTATCCCAAGAGTACTATCCCTGGCCCAAAATCGGCGCGTTCCTTGCCAGGGAACAAAATTCATCTTTTCACAGACAGCCTTCAAAGGCACAAAACAAAAGCGATGGACAGCAAAACCAGACTGGCCTTGCAGGGCGCCGAACTCTGGCGCTGGCTTTTCGGGTGGATACCCGGCGGGCCGGGCACGGTGCTGCGCAATCTCGCCTACCGGCCGCTGTTCGGGGCCGCGGGCTCCTTTCGCAGCGGGGTGGGCGTGGTCATTCAGGGCTTTCGCAACATCCGTTTCGGCAAGGGCTGCGGCTTCAACCGCCACGCCTCGCTCTACGCGGCGCGGGGCGAGATCATTCTGGGCGACAATGTGTTTCTGGGCGATTTTTCATCCCTCAACGCCAACGACGCCAGCATCCGCATCGGCAGCAACGTGGCCATCGGGCCCATGACCGTGATACAGGGGGCCAACCACCGCTTTGACCGCCTGGACATCCCCATCACCGAGCAGGGACATGTGGAGTCGTCCGTGATCATTGAGGATGACGTCTGGATCAGCGCGCATGTGACCATTCTGCCCGGCTCGCATATCCATAGCGGGGCTGTCGTAGGCGCCGGGGCCGTGGTGCGCGGCGAGGTGCCGCCGCTGGCCGTGGTGGGCGGCGTGCCCGCCAGGGTGCTCAAATACCGGGGCCAGCAAACGTGAATAAACCGCGCCCCGGACGGGGTGCAGGGGGCTTAAAATCCATTATGAAAGTTGCCGTCACCACTTCGTCGTTCGCCGAGTTCAGCGATGAGCCCCTGCGCCTTTTGCGCGACAAAGGGTTGGAAATCGTGCTCAACCCCCACGGCCGGGCGCTCACCGAAGACGAGGCCATCAGCCTGCTGGCCGGCTGCGCGGGTGTTGCCGCGGGTACGGAACCGCTGACCCGCCGGGTGATTGCGGCCCTGCCGGAACTGAAAGCCATATCCCGCTGCGGAGTGGGCATGGACAACGTGGACCTGGCCGCGGCCAAAGAGCGCGGCAT
>JAVBRE010000008.1:0-9134 GCA_031548325.1 Desulfovibrionaceae bacterium | reverse complement strand
TGTCGCGCCATCGGATAAAGCGCTGATGCACGGTTCCCCATTTGCCATATTCGGGAGCCAGATCCCGCCACGGCGCCCCGGTGCGCAGTACCCAAAATACGGCGTTGATGAACAGGCGGTTATCTTTTGCCACTCCCCCCCCATTGACCACTCCGGCCCGGCAAAAGGGGCTCCAAAAGCGCCCAGGCTTCATCGGAGATGTCGTGTCGACGCTGCATGTTCTCCATAAGAGCATCCTTGTGTGATGCTCTTATAACAAAAATCTCGTGTAGACGCTACCTAAGGCGGAGAAGGGGGACAGCATGAATTGCGATATAGAAATATTCTTATATAAAGATATTAGCAAAAAATTGACTGTTTGTCAAGGGAGCCAGATCGCCGTGGCGCGGACCGGCTCCTTGCGCCGCAATGAGCCTTCTGTCGCAATGAGCCTTCTTGACGCATCGACCCTTGCCGCGTACATCCCTGAGTGTCCGCAACGGCCGCGAGATGACCATTCGCGGCCGAAAATGTGTACGGAGTGCTCCGGAATGCCCTTGCTCCTGTGTTCTCTGGCTCTGCTTATCGGAGGAGGCTTTGCCGCATTCGCGGCCGGCAGAGGCCATGCGGCGAACCGCATCGGCTCGCTGTCCGCGACCTGCGGATCGGCCCTGGCCGCGCTTTCTCCCATAGCTCTGCTGGCCGGCGCGGCCGGTTCGGGCGGTGCGGCCGCATCCTGGACCCTGACCCTGGGCAGTCTGCCCATGGGCGAATTCGCCTTGCGCCTTGACGCGTTCAGCTCCGTTTTTCTACTGCCCGTTCTTCTGCTCTCCGCCCTCTGCGCCGTATACGGCGGCAGCGCCCTTGCCCCTGAGGCCGACACCCGGCATCTGGGCGCGCACTGGCTTTTTTACAACCTTCTTGTGGCCGGCATGCTGCTGTCTCTTGCCGCCGCGGACGCCTTTCTTTTCATGCTGGCCTGGGAACTGATGTCCGTGGCGCCCTTTTTCCTCATCAGTTTGCACGACGAAGCAGCCGAGGTGCGCTCCGCCGCCTGGGTTTATCTGGTCGCGGCCCACATCGGCGCGCTTTTTCTGCTGGCTTTCTTCACATACCTTTCTGTCTGTAACGGCGGAAGTTTGCTGTTCAAAGACTTCGCCGCCTCTTTGGGCGACCTTGCCCCATTTTCCGCCGGACTGCTTTTCGTTCTCGCCTTGGTCGGCTTCGGCGCGAAAATCGGTCTGATGCCCCTGCACGTCTGGCTGCCCGAAGCCCACCCGGCCGCGCCCAGCCACGTTTCAGCCCTGCTGTCCGGAGCGGTAATCAAAATCGGCGTGTACGGACTGGTCCGGGCGCTGACCTTTATCGGCCCGGGCGAAACATGGTGGGCCTGCCTGCTCATCGGCATCGGCGCGTTTACCGGCTTTGTCGGCATTCTGCTGGCCCTTTCCCAGCCGAGCCTCAAGCGCTCGCTGGCCTATTCCAGCGTGGAAAACATGGGCATCATCTGCATGGCGCTCGGCATCGGGCTCTTCTGCATGCAGCAGGGGCAAAGCGGCCCGGCCTGCCTTGCGCTGACCGGCGCCCTGGTGCATATGGTCAACCACGCCTTGTCCAAGGGCCTGCTTTTTCTCTGCGCGGGCAGCGTATTGCACGGCACGGGCACCCTGAATTTGCGCCTGCTGGGCGGCCTGCAAAAACGGCTGCCCCTGGTGGGCTGCTGTTTCGCCCTGGGCGCGGCGTCCATCGCCGCCTTGCCGCCCTTCAACGGCTTTGCCGGAGAATTTCTGATCTATCTCGGCATGACTTTTGGCGGCATTTTTTCCGCCCAAAGCGCGGGGCATGAATACGGGCTTGTTTTCTGGTTTTCCCTGTTCACCCTGGCCGGCATCGGCGGCTTTACCCTGCTCTGTTTCGCCCGGCTCCACGCCATGACTTTTCTGGGCGAAGCGCGCAGCGTCGTGGTTGCCCGCGCCCATGCTCCGGCCAAAGCGGAAAGCGCGGTCCTGCTGATTCTCGCGGGCTTCTGCCTGCTTTCCGCCGCATCCGCGCCCTTTGTGGCCCGGCAATGCCGCGACGCCCTGCCGTCCCTGCTGCCGGCTTCTTCCGCCGCCCCCATCCTGACAAGCGCCCCCCCCATGGACCAGACCCGCGTTTTGCCCAGACGGGGCACGCCTGCCCAACGGCCCGGCGCGACCCTTGCGGCGGTTCCGCATCTGGCGAAAAACGGGCCGGAATATTCCAGCGCCATAACCCTGCTGCACCGGGTCAATCAGGTTTTCACCCTGTGCATCCTCGCTGCGGCGGGCCTGTATCTGCTGCGCCGCAGGCTTTTGCGCAACCGCGAGGTCGGCGCTTCTCCTACCTGGGATTGCGGCTATATAGCGCCCACGGCGCGTATGCAATACAGCGCGGGTTCCTTTTCCCAACCCGCAAGCCGCTATATGCGCAACGCCCTGCGCCAAAAAGTGAGCCTGCCTGAAATCAACGCATATTTTCCGGCGCGGGCGCGGGCGGACATGGCGTCTCCGGACTGGATCACCGAAGAAGGCTTTGCGCCCTTCTTCCGCGCCGTGGCCCGTCTGGCAGACTGGTGCAAAGCCATACAGCACGGCCGCCTGAACGGATATGTGCTGTATATCCTGATAACCCTTGTGGCCCTGCTGGCCTGGGAGTTGCGCTGACCCATGGCCGTCTTCGGATATCTGTTCAGCCTGCTTCTGGCTCCGCTGCTGCTCGGCGTCATCAACCGGGTCAAGGCGAAATTCGCCGGCCGCCGCGGCCGTCCGTATCTGCAACTGTATTACGATCTGGCGAAACTGTTTTACGAGGACGCGGTCTATTCCACGACCAGCACCTGTTTTTTTTGGGCCGGCCCTCTGGTCGGTCTGGCCGCGGTGCTGGCGGTCCTGCTCTTTGTGCCTTTCGGCAGCGGCAAGCCCCTGCTCAGCTTTACCGGCGACTTTTTTCTGGCCGCCTATCTGCTTGCCCTTGCCCGCTTCGCGACCATTCTGGCAGCGCTCGACACGGGGTCCGCCTTTGAAGGCATGGGCGCTTCGCGCGAAGCAAGCTATGCCGCCCTGACCGAACCGGTACTGCTGCTCGGCATGATACCGCTCGGCATGACGGTGGGCGCTTTTTCCTTGTCCGCCATGCTGGTCCCCTTCACCCCGGAAGCCTGGGACCGCGACTGGCCAGTGCTTTTGCTGCTTGGCGGCTCCTTTTTTCTGGTGCTGCTCACCGAAAACTGCCGTATACCCGTGGATGACCCAAACACCCACCTGGAACTGACCATGATCCATGAGGTCATGATTCTGGACCACGGCGGGGTGGACCTTGCGCTTATCGAACTGGCCGCAGCCCTGAAGCTGTGGTTTTTCTGCGCGATCGTGGCCGGTACTGTCATGCCGGACCCCTTGCTGTTCACGGGCCTGCGCGAGTATCTGGGGGGACATCCGGCGGCCCCCCTGGCCTATCTTGCGCCGCAACTGGCGGGCATTTTTATCGTGGCCGTCGGCGTGGGCGTCACAGAATCCGTCATGGCCCGCCTGCGACTTTTGCGCGTGCCGCAACTTTTGGGACTTGCCGGGGCTCTCTCCGCCCTGGCCTGCCTGCTCAGCCTGCGGTGAGGACGAAACAGCCATGCAACTGACCGCCATAGTCCTTCCCCCCGCTTTGCAGGCCGCCCTCGGCATCCTGATCATCACCGACCTGGGCCTGCTTGCCGCCGAGCGCCAGCGCCAGTGCATCCGCCTCTTGACCCTGCAGGGGCTGGTGCTCGGCCTTCTGCCGCTCGTCGGCGACATTGCTCCGCCCAGCTGGCATCTTTTTGCCCTCACCTTCGTTTTTCTGGCCATCAAGGCCGGAGCCCTGCCCCACCTGCTGCGGCGCACGCACGCCAATTTGCCGCAATCCCCCCCGCTTGCTCCCTACATGGGACACAACCGCTGCGTGCTGGCCGGGCTGATCGGCTTCGCCTTTTCCCTGTGGCTGGCGGGCCGCCTGCCCATGCCGGCCAACCCGCTGTTTCTGGGGTTCTTCGCGCCCGGCATGGCCACCGTGCTGACCGGGCTTTTGCTTATCGTCACCCGCAGAAAGGTGCTGACCCAGGTCATGGGCTATCTGGTCATGGAAAACGGCATCTACCTGCTGGGGGTGCCCCTGGCCCGGCACGACGCCGTATGGCTTGAGCTTTCCGTTATGCTTGACGTGTTTGTGGGCATTTTCGTCATGGTGCTCGCCATCCGGCATCTGAATCGGGCCTTTGACAGCATCGACGTGGACCGCATAGCCTCGCTCAGGGATTGACCATGCTGCTCGCCTTATTCTGCCTGCCTTTTGCCGCCGGTTGCATCTCCTTCTTCATACCCGGAGACGGAGTCCGCCGCTGCCTGCTGGTCGGAACGGCGGCCTTGCAGCTTGCCCTGGCGGCCGTCTGCCAGGCGTCGCCGCCGCGCCCCTTTCTTGAGCTTCTGGCCCTCGACGCGCCGGGGCTGCTCATTTTGACCGTGACCACGACGCTTTTTTTAGCCGCATCCGTCTATGCCGTGGGTTATTTTGAACGCGAAGGAGAGCATCCCCACATCGAATACCGGCGGCGGCTGCAATTCACCAACGCGCCGGAAGCCGTGTTCACCGCCTGTCTGCTGTTTTTTCTGGCCGCTACATCCCTGGTCGCCATGTCCCAGCATCTGGGCCTTTTGTGGGTGGGCATCGAGGCCACGACCCTGGCCACCGCCCCGCTCATTTATTTTCACCGCCACAAACGGTCGCTGGAAGCCACCTGGAAATACCTGATCATCTGCTCCGTGGGCATCGCTCTTGCCCTTCTGGGCAATTTTCTGCTGGACGTCGCCTGGCAGAAAGCGGACAGCCCCACGGTGGATATGACCATGCCCGCTCTGCTTGCCAGCGCCAAGGGCATCAACGCTCCATGGTTCAAAGCCGCCTTCATTTTCATCTTCGTCGGTTACGGCACCAAGATGGGGCTCGCGCCCATGCACACATGGCTGCCCGACGCGCACAGCGAAGCCCCGGCCCTTGTTTCCTGCCTTTTGTCGGGCGCGCTTTTGAACTGCGCCTTTCTGGGCATTTTACGCTTGCACCAGCTCAGCATAGCCGCCGGCTTCGCGGCTTTCAGCCAGGATCTGTTCATTCTTTTCGGACTTCTTTCCATGGGGCTCGCGGCCATGTTCATTGTGGGCCAGGGAGACTACAAGAGAATGCTGGCCTATTCCAGCGTGGAGCATATGGGCGTCGTCCTGCTGGGAGTGGGCGTCGGCGGCATGGCGGCGGGCGGCGGCATGCTTCATCTGGTCTTTCATTCACTGACCAAGGCAGCGCTTTTTCTGTTGTCCGGCAATATCCTGGCCGCGTACCACACGAAATCCTCCCACGACGTCTCCGGCCTGATCAGAACCATGCCCTGGACCGGTCCCTTATGGACCGCCGCCTTTCTGGCCGTTGTCGGCACGCCGCCCTTCGGCCTCTTCACCAGCGAATTCGCCGTATTGCGCGGCATGATGCAGGAGGGTTTCGGTCTTGCGCCCGCGTTGTATCTGCTGTTTCTGGCCATTATTTTTGTGGGCATGGCCAATGCCTGTCTGCGCATGGCCCAGGGACCGGCGCCCAAAGACCTTGCCGGAATGATCCGGCCTGAAGAACAAAGCAGCGGACGGGCGGCGCGCGTACGCGAAAACGCCTGGACCGCCGGACCGCCGGCCGTGCTGCTGGCCGCCTGCCTTGCGCTCGGCCTGTATCAACCCGATTGGTTCCGCTATCTGCTGCGGGCCGCGGCAACATCCATTTCGGGCGTCTTTCCCCTGTAGAGGCAAGCCATGTTCACCCATCTGACGCTGATGAACGGCGCGGCCGCCCCCCTGCAAGCCCTGCCCCTTACGAAACTGCCCTCTTTCAGCGACTGGCTGTCGTCGCAGCTTGCCTCCGGGGCCAGGGTCTGCGCTTTCTTCGGCGTTCCGGAAAGGGTCCTTCCCGAGTCCGTCGCGTCCGATCCGGGCGCCGTCCGCCTGATCGCGGTGCTGGCGCGGGACAATGAAGCGACTTTGTCCATCGCTTCATGTTCCGTGGCGAAATCCTACCCTTCGCTGACGCCGCACCTTCCTGCTCTTCATCTTTTCGAGCGCGAGATTCACGAACAGTTCGGCCTGGTTCCGGAAGGCCACCCCTGGCTCAAACCCGTGCGCTTTCCTCATGCCGGCGGCCCTCGCGCCGGGGACACCGAATTTTTTACCGTGGCCGGAGATGAGGTTCACGAAGTCGCCGTGGGCCCGATTCACGCGGGCATCATTGAATGCGGCCATTTTCGCTTTCAATGCCTGGGCGAAGACGTCATGCATCTTGAAATATCGCTGGGCTATCACCACCGGGGCATTGAATCCGCCTGCAACACCGGCCCGGGTCCAAAAACCCTGCCGCTGATGGAAGCCATCGCCGGGGACACCAGCATCGGACATTCCTGGGCCGCATGCGGCATCATCGAAGCCCTGGCCGACTGCCGCGTGGCTCCCAGAGGCCAGATGCTGCGGGCAATCGCCCTGGAACTGGAACGCATGGCCAACCATGCCGGCGATTTGGGCGCTCTTGCGGGCGACGTGGGCTTTTTGCCCACAGCCTCGTATTGCGGCCGTATTCGCGGCGATTTTTTGAACATGACCGCCATGCTTTGCGGCAACCGCTTCGGCAGGGGTCTGGTGCGGCCCGGCGGCACGGCCTTTGACGTGGATTTCACCCTGGTCCGCGATCTTCTGGCCCGCCTGAAGGCCGCCTACCGCGATGTTTCCGGCGCGGCCGATCTGCTCTGGAAGTCCACCTCCGTCACGGCGCGCATGATGGGCATCGGCGCGGTCACAAAAGAAGCGGCCCGCGACCTGGGCCTTGTCGGCCCCGCGGCCAGAGCCTGCGGCATGCGCCATGACGTGCGCGTCTCGCACCCCCTGCCGCACCTGCGCAGTCATGACTTGCACTCGCGCGTTGAACAGAGCGGCGACGTGCAGGCCAGAGCCCATATCCGGATACAGGAAATCAGCGAGTCCGTCGCTTTTGTAACCCGGCTGCTGGAAACCCTGCCCGAAGGCGAGACCCGCTCCGCTCCTTTTGACGCATCCGCGCGGGAAACGGACGTCATGCTCGCTCCGCTCAGTTTCAGCGCGGCCCTGGTCGAAGGCTGGCGTGGAGAGATCTGCCACATGGGCCTGACCGACGAATCCGGGCGTTTTTTCCGTTACGCGGTGGTGGACCCTTCGTTCCACAACTGGATGGGGCTTGCGCTGGCCCTGCGCGGCCAGCAGATAGCAGACTTCCCGTTGTGCAACAAAAGTTTCAACCTGTCTTATTGCGGACACGACCTGTAGCCGGGACCCTTTCATGCTGCATATCATCGCCGAACGCTTGCGCCAGAAGTACCGTACCGTGGCTTACCCGGCCGGGGAACCGACCCTGCCGCCGCGCTTTGCGGGCCGTCCGGTCTTGCGCGCCCTGCCGCGCCGGGCGGGAGAGCCCGACCCTTACGCTCCGGCCGTCGCGCAGTGTCCCACAGGCGCTTTCAGCGCGACCGCCGACGGCCCCCGCCTTGATCTCGGCCGCTGCATTTTCTGCGGAGCCTGCTCCCGCGCCTGCCCGCAAGGCGTCAGCTTCAGCCGGGAGTATCGCCTGGCCGCTTTTGCCCGAGAGGATCTTGTCATCGTGCCGGAGTCGGAAAAAAACTTCGGAGAGGAATCCGCTTCTGTTACGGATGCCCCGCCCGGCCTGAGCAAGGATACGCGCGCCCTGTTCAAGCGTTCGTTCCGCATCCGCCAGATTTCGGCGGCCGGCTGCAACGCCTGTGAAGCGGACTGCAACGTGCTGACCACCGTGGTTTTTGATCTGGCCCGCTTCGGCATCGATTTTGTCGCATCGCCCAGGCACGCGGATGCGGTGCTGGTCACCGGCCCCGTGCCCCGCAACATGCAGACCGCTTTGCACAAATGCTGGGCGGCCATGCCCGGCCCCAAAGCGGTCATCGCCGTGGGCGCCTGCGCGATTTCCGGCGGCCTGTTCCGCGATTTGGGTCAGGACGGGCAAGGAGTCCTGCCTCATCTGTCTCCCGATCTTTTCATTCCCGGCTGCCCGCCGCATCCGTACACCATTTTGCACGGCCTTTTACGCCTGACGGGGCGCGTTTCGGCGTGACAGCGAAGAAAATATTCCTTTTTGGCGGCATATCCGGCGCACGCCCGTAAACGGCCATCCGACGAAAACCCGGTCGATTTCCTGCATTAACGCAATGTTATAGATAATTCGCTTGGTTGTATAATCTTCTTGTCAGAAAAGGCAGTCAGAAACACCCTGGTTTTAAAGACTGGAGAGTGATTTTTTCTCTTGAGCGCAGGCGCCCTCTCTCGTTGAGCAAGCGACTCTCATATCTGCCTAAATTTCAGGGAGCCCTTCGGCGGCTTGCCAAGTCACCCATCTTTGCATAAGAAGGAAGAAAGTGACCGTTCGCTTCCCCGCATGGACAATACACTCCCTTTCATAGAGCCCGCCATGATTATTAAAAGGAATGAAACGTGAGCACAAAACCCGGCAAGACTTCCGCTCTCTCTGATGCATCGCCCGCCGCCATGGATCAAGTGCGTGACCTGCTTTTCGGTTCGCAGATGAAAGAAATGGATACGCGCCTCTCACGGCAGGAAGAACGCTTCACCCGTTCTCTGGAAGACACCAAGAGCGCCGTGAAAAACCGCATAGACTCGCTGGAAAATTTCATGAAAAGCGAGGTGGCGTCCCTGCTTTCCCGGATCAAGCAGGAGCAGGCCGAGCGGGAAAATGAACTCAAAACCGAACAACGCGAGCGCAGCGAAGTCGTGGCTCAACTCGGCAAGGAACTGGCGGCCGCCAACGAAGCGTTTGAACGCAAGCTGGCCAAAATCGCCGCCACCCTTGACACCGCGGAACGCGAACTGCGCGAGCTGCTGCTTTCTGAAAGCCGTTCTCTGGCGGAAAAAACAGAAGAAAAGTATCAGGAAAGCCTGGCCGTTCTGCAAAGCACGGCGACGCAGATCCGTTCCGACATGGTTCACAGGGCAACCCTGGCGGGCATGTTCACGGAAATGGCTCTCAAGCTGAACGGACAGTGGTCCGAAGAGATGAGTACGTCA
>JAVBRE010000143.1:0-3604 GCA_031548325.1 Desulfovibrionaceae bacterium | reverse complement strand
GGACAAAAAACGCGGCCTTTCTCGCCTGCCGGCAGCCTGAACCGCTGCCGGCAAATGCGATACGTTGCAATTTCTTCCTGTATGCGGCATTTCTCCACAAGGAGAAACGATGCCGCACGATCAGAACTCTTCCCTTGCCGTTCCCGCGCCGGACGCACCCTTGCGCATCATCCAGGTGGTCAATGTCCGCTGGTTCAACGCCACCGCCTGGTACGCCCTGTTTCTTTCGCGTCTGCTGCGTGAGGCGGGGCACTCGGTGCGCGTTTTGGGCCTTGCGGATACGGAATCGTTCGCCAAAGCCCGTGAGTGGGGACTTGAACCCGAAGCCCTTCCCCTGACCAGCAAAAACCCTCTGGACTACCCCGCGCTGTACCTGCGTCTGCGCCGTCTGGCGCGGGACTTTCGTCCCCATATCGTCAACTGCCACAGGGGGGAAGCTTTTGCGCTCTGGACCCTGCTCAGGCGGACCGAACCGGGGATCAGGCTGATACGCACTCGCGGGGACCAGCGGCCGCCCAAAGCGAACCGGGTCAATGCCCTCATGCACGCCCGTCTGGCCGATGCGGTCATCTGCACCAGCAGCGGCATCGCCGAAAGCATGCAAAAGAGCCTGGGCGTGCCTCGGGAGAAACTGCACATCATCCTCGGCGGCGTAGACACCCGGCTGTGGCGTCCAGACCCGGCCGGACGCCAATTTTTTCGCGCCGCCTGGGGGCTTTTGCCCCAGCATCTGGCGCTGGGCCTGGTGGGCCGTTTTGATGCGGTCAAGGGCCAGCGCGAGTTGATTGCCGCTTTCGCCCGCCTGCTGGAAAAAAGCGATGCGGCGACACGCGGCAAACTGCGCCTGGTGCTGGCAGGCTTTTCAACCAGCGCCATGCCGCGGGAGCAAATCGAAGCCTGGGCCGGGGAAGCCGGCATTGCGAACCATCTCATTCTGCCCGGAAAATGCCCTGACGCGCGGGGTCTGATGGCCGCCCTGGATCTGGGGATCGTGGCTTCACTGGGATCGGAAACCATCGCCAGGGTGGCCCTGGAAATGATGGCCTGCGGCCTGCCCCTGGTCGGAACCCGCGTGGGCGTCATGCCCGATCTGCTGTCGGACGGGGCGCTTGTGCCGCCGGGCGATGTTGCGGCCCTGGCCGCCCTGCTGGGGCGTTTTTGCGGCGACGCATCCCTTGGTCCCGCTTTGCGCGCCGAACAGGCCGGGCGCATGTCCACTCTTACGGAACGTGATTTTTACGAGCGGACCATGGCTGTATATCATTCCGTATTGGGCCAGACTATCCCGCCGCTCTAGCCTTTTGCCTCCGGCCGCGTCAGATGGATCCGTCACATCCCGCGTCTCGCTTTTCGGGCACGGCCTTCGGCCGCGTGCTGCAACCGCTCTGATTTCCTGAGCTCGCCAGACCTTCGCTGTCCGGGGAAACTGTTCCCATTCATAAAAAAACAGAGGTCTATCCGGAGCCGTTCATGGTATGGTTAAAAAAATTATCTGAAAGCAGTACTCTGTTCTGTTGATTTTTTAGAGTACAGCACATCAAATCATGCTATTATCAAGCAGGTGCGCGATAAAGAAGAAAAGGCCGCAACGCGAACAGCAACCGTCGGCGGAAATGTTCTCCGTCGAAGCGAGCGTAACGGCCTGCGAGGTGGATCATGGACGACAGACGTGTAAAGGATGGCGGCAAGCGCCGTTTCGATCTCAGTTTTTTTTTCGGTTTGCGGGGTTATTTCGGCCTGATCGCCGCCGGCCTGCTGCTGGCCGCCGGTCTGCTTCTGGCCGCTCTGGGGTATCGCATGATGGCCCAAAGCCTGGAGGCCACCGTGGAAAGGCGGGTCGACGCCTTCGGCCGCGACATCAAGCGGGATATCAACAACGGCATACGCAAGCCGGCCCAGAGTTTTCTGACCATTACCACCAGGGGCCCGCTGCCCGCGGCCCGCACCCCGGAGGAACGGGCCCGGTTTCTGCCCCTGGTCCGGGAGATTCGGCGGTCCAACCGCCTCTTCGGGGCCATTGTCATCAGCGATGACAGCGGCGACATTTTCGTGGCCAAGCTGCTGGTGGTCGAGCGGGATCGCCTTTTTTTCAACGCGCCGCCGGAGGCCGCCTTTGTGGTGATGGATGTCCGGGCGTCCGGCCCTTCCCCTGGCAGCAGGTATTCTTTCTATGATTCGCAATTGCGGCTGCTGTCCAGCCGGGAGGATGACAAGGGGCCGGACCTTCTTGCCGGGGAACGCGCCTGGCGCCAGGCAGCCATGCAGACCGACGGGGTGATTGAAACCCAGCCCCAGATGTTCTTAAGCCGCCAGACCGCAAGCATGATCATGGCCCAGAAGAGCCTCGACGGCCGCGCCGTGGTCGCACTGAGCCTCCGCCTGAATCACCTGTCCAGCCTGCTGGACGGCGAACGCCCGACGCCCGGATCGCGTCTGGCTCTGTTTCAGGCCGAGGAAGATCCTCTTGCCGCGGGCCGGGGCCTGTTTTTGCAGGAAAAGGACCAGTTGCGCCTGCTTGGTCTGAAAGACCTCAGCCCGGTCATCCGCCTGGGGGTGGAAAAATACCGGCAGGGCTTGCGTACCACTGCTTTGCGCGTGGAAGCCGGAGCGGAAAGCACCGGGCTGCGGGTCCGCGCAGATGGGCGGGACTGGCTTCTGGTGCTGGAAGAACTGGACGACGACCCGGACAAGCCCGGCGACTTTATGGTCCTGGCCATCCCCAGGGACGAGATGTACGTCAGGGCCGGCCTGTTTCTGCGGTACTCCGTGCTGGGCATGGGCGGTCTGTTGCTGTTGGTCGTGCCGGTGGTCTGGCTGGTGGCCCGGCACGTGAGCATCCCCCTGCGGCTGATGGCCGAACGGGCGAAAAATCTGAGCGAAATGCGCGACGAAGGAACGCCAATACTGTCGCTGATGCCGGAAATCAACGACCTGATGCGGAACGTGGAATTCATGCGGGAGAACCAGCGGAAAATTCTCTCCATCATCGGTCTGATCGGCGGCGACAGCGATTTTGAAACCCTGCCCGGCCGGGTGCTGCGGGAAATCATGACCATAACCGAAGCTGACGGCGCGATTTTGATGATCGCGAACGAATCGAAAAGCTCCCTTGAAAAGGGCTGGTTCTGCTGGGACGGCGGCGCGGTTCACAGCGCCGTCATGCCCGCCCCGCCCCCCGGCGCGGTTTACGCGATATCCCGCGCTTTTGCCACAGGCCGCGGCGTGCCGGACCGCATCTACCGCGACGACCCCCGGGTTGGTGTGGAATTGCTGGCCCCGGGCTTTGCCGGTCATCCCGAGATGCAATGGCTGAATCTGGTCAGCCTGCCGTTGTACGACCGCACGTGCGAGATTCTGGGCGGCATGACTCTGCTGAAACGTGGAGACCCGGAAGATTCCGTCAACCCCAATGCCGACCAGGTCAGCTTCATGGAAACCATGGCGGCGGCCGCCGCCGTGACCTTGGAAACCCAGGCGCTGCTCAAAAGCCAATACGACCTGCGCGACGCGCTCATCCACATTCTGGCCGGGGCCATTGACACCAAGTCGCCCTACACCGGCGGGCACTGCGCCCGGGTGCCGGTGATCTTCCAGATGTTGCTGG
>JAVBRE010000074.1:0-42149 GCA_031548325.1 Desulfovibrionaceae bacterium | reverse complement strand
ATCGCCAAAGCCGCCTACCCCGAGCGTTTTAAAGACATCAAAGTGTATGACTACGCCCTGGGCATGTACAAAGACCTCTACGGCGTTGACGACAAAACCGCCAAGGGTCTGGCCGCGACCCAACTGCTGGAATGGATGATTCCGGCGGGGTTTTAACGCCGGTGCGCGCCGCCCGCGCAGGCTGCATGGCCGCCCTTACGGCCTGTCTGGCCGCCGCCCTGCTCTGGGCGTTGCTGGCCGGAACCTATGACGTAAGTCTGGACGAAGTGCGCCGGATAATCTGGGCGCATGTGTCGGGCAATGCCGACCCCGGCCTGCCCAAAGTGCGGGAAGTCATCGTCTGGCGCATCCGCATGCCTCGCCTGCTGCTGGCCGCTCTTTCCGGCATGGCGCTGGCCGTTTCCGGCGCGGCCTATCAGGGCTGTTTTCGCAACCCCCTGGTCGAGCCGTATATCCTGGGCGTCTCTTCGGGCGCGGCCTGCGGCGCGGCCCTGGCCATCCTCTACCCCGGTCTGCTGCCCCCGGTGCGCGTCAGCGCTTTTTGCGCGGCTTTGACTGCGGTCAGCCTCACCGGGCTGATGGCCCGCTCGCGCGGCACGACGCCGCCCGTGGCCCTGGTGTTGTCGGGCATTATCGTGGGCGCGCTGTTTACCGCCGGGGTGGGCATCATGAAATACCTGGCCGCCGACACCCAACTGCGCGAGATAACCTTTTGGATGATGGGCGGGTTTCACTATTCCGGCTGGGCCGACACGCAAGAAACCGCCGTACTTGCCCTGCCCGCCATGCTCTGCATCTGGCTTCTGGCCTGGAAGCTGAACGTGCTCTCGCTCGGCGACGAAGACGCGCGCAGCCTGGGCGTCAACCCCGGCCTCCTGCGCCGGCTGCTGGTGGTTTTGGCGACAATCTGCGCCGCCGCCTGCGTGGCATCCAGCGGCATCATCGGCTGGGTGGGGCTGATGGCTCCGCACGCCGCGCGCATGCTTTTCGGGCCGGACAACCGCTGGGTCATTCCCGGCTCCGCCCTGCTGGGCGCCGTCTACCTGCTGTTCTGCGACACCCTGGCCCGCACCCTGGGCCAGGCGGAAATACCCATCAGCATCCTGACTTCCGTATTGGGCGCGCCCTATCTGCTCTGGCTGTTGCGGACCAAAGGAAGGGAACTGTATGGCGCCTGACGCCGCATCCCTGGCCGCCCCGGCCCTAGAAATCCAGGGGCTTTCTTTCAGTTACGCAAACAGGCCGGTGCTGCGGGATATCTCGTTCGGCGTACGGCAAGGCAGCATCGTCGGGCTTTTCGGCCCCAACGGCTCGGGCAAGACGACCCTGTTCCGCTGCTGTCTGGGTCTTCTTGAGCCGGATTCCGGTTCCGTGCGCATCGCGGGCCATGACGTGCGCGGCCAGGGCATTGCGGAACTGGCCCGCCGCGTGGCCTATGTGCCGCAAGAGCACAGGCCCGGCTTTCCCTTTCTGGTGCGCGAGCTTGTGGCCATGGGCAGAACCCCGCACATGGGCGGCCTGTTCCGGCTGACCCGAACCGATCTTCTCCGGGTAGAAGAAGCGCTGGACAAAGCAGGCATACGCGATCTCGCAAACGAGCCCTGCACCCGGCTTTCCGGCGGACAGCGCCAACTGGTCTGCCTGGCCCGGGCTCTGGCTCAGGAAGCTCCGCTGATGCTGCTGGACGAGCCCACTTCCGCCCTGGATTTCAACAACCAGATGCTGGTCTGGCAAACCCTGCGCCGCATAGCGCAAGAAGGGGTCACGGCCCTGGTCTGCTGCCATGACCCCAACCATATTCTCTGGTTTTGCGACAGCGTGGCCGTGCTGCACCAGGGCGCCTTGCAGGCTTCCGGTCCCAGCCGCGAGACCCTGACCGCCGATCTGCTGCACACCCTGTACGGCGACGGCCTTGAGGTCTGCACCGTCGAAGGCAGGCCCCTGGTCCGCCCGGCTTAGGAGCTTTACTCAGCGAAAAAACGAAGCCAGGATCCGGCGGCCGAGAGTGACCGCCGCGACAATAAGCGCGCCGGCCGCCACGCCGAACAGGGCGGTGACCGCAGCTTCCAGCAGGACGGTGGCGGGCAGCCCCGCCAAAAACGCGAAAACAACATGAAAAAAGGGCAGGCCGTGGGCCAGAATTCCGCCGCCCACCGTGAACATGGCCACGGTCCCCGCCACTCCGAGAAAGCGCATCAACCTTGGGGATGCGCCCACCAGAATAGCCCCCAGATTTTTCAACGCGCGCCCTTTTTTGTCCAGCAGCCAAAAACCCGCGTCATCCAGCTTGACGATGCCTGCCACCAGACCGTAAACCCCCACGGTCATCAAGAGACCGATGACGGAAATAACCCCCGCCCGTACCGCAAAAGAAGCGCCTTCCGGCACGGTGCCCAGCGCGATGACGATGATTTCCGCCGAGAGAATGAAATCCGTGCGCACGGCGGCCCGGATCTTCGCCTTTTCAAAGGCGGCCGGGTCGGCGGTTTCAGACGGCGCCGGTTTTTTTTCGCCCTGTTTTTTTTTTGCCGCGGCCGAAAAAATGATGCAAAAATTTTTCCGCCCCTTCGTAGCACAGATAGCCGCCCCCCAGCATCAGCAGGGGGGTGATAAGCCATGGAACAAGGGCGCTGATGAGCAGGGCCGCCGGAATCAGCAGCGCTTTGTTGACAAAAGAACCCGTGGCCACGCCCCAGACGACCGGCAGTTCCCGTTCCGCCGCAACCCCCGCCACCTGGCGGGCGTTCAGGGCCAGGTCGTCGCCCAGCACCCCGGCGCTTTTCTTCGCCGCAACCTTGGCCATCAACGCGACATCGTCCAGAACGGACGCGATATCATCCAAAAGCGCCAGAAGGCCCACTCCGGCCATATTTTCTCCTGAAGCGCGGGCGGTCCCGCGCCCGGCTTTATACCGGCACGGCCGCCTCTTCCCTCGGCTCGATACGTATAAACTGCACGGCGACAAGCGCGGCCGCGGCAACAGCCATGCCGATCCAGAAAGGAATGCGAAAATCCACCATCCACAAGGCCCCGCCCGCCACCGGCAAAATCACGGCGGAAATGTGGTTGATGGTCTGGCCCACGGCCATGCTGGGGGCTATGTCCTGCGGGTCCGCGATCTTTTGAAAAAAGGTGCGGATGGCCATGGTGAAGTTGGTGAAGACCTGTTCAACCACGTAAAGCGCCGCCACAAGCAGACGGCTGTCCGTGGTGCAGTAGGTCCAGAAAATCAGACCCAGGACGATGTACTTGACGGTCAGCAGCTTGCGCTCGCCGAAGCTGTTGATGGCCCTGCCGATAAGCGGGTTCAGAAACCAGTTCACGGCGTTGTTGAAAATGAAGAAGAGCAGCATTTCCTGCACGGTGAAGTGAAAACGGCTGACCAGCAGAAAAATGGAAAAAGTGCCGAAAATATGCCGCCGCGCGCCCGAAAGCAGAGTCAGCAGATAAAAAAGACCATACCGCTTGCGCAGCACCATGCGTTTGCGCTGAGCGGGCGCGCCCGCGCCGTCATGCTTTTGCGTCAACCCCCAGACCCCGACAAGAAAGGCGCCGCACCCGGCCACGCAGAACAGCCAGCGCAGGGGGATGACCGTGGACAGGGCGAAGACCATGATCCCCACGAAAAAACTGCCCGCGCCCGTGGCGCTGCGCAACTTGCCGAGCACCAGCGGGGTTTCGCGCAAATTGAAGTGCTGCATGCCGAGCGACTGCACTGTGGATTCGTAGTAGTGAAAACCGAAAGACATGAACACGGCTGTGCCGACCAGCCCCCAGAAGGTCGGGAAAAAACCCGTGGCCATGACGCCCAGGCCCAGGCAGAGCACTGAAATGGAGATCAGGGTGTGCTCGCTGACCAGCAGCAGACAGAGAATGACCCCGACGGAAAGCAGACCCGGCACCTCGCGCAGGGCATGCACGATGCCGGTTTGCTGGCCGGTGACGCCCACCACTTCCACGGCGTAGTTGGTGTACATGGAAGCCCAGCCCTGCTGGGCCATGGCCGAGACGAAAGTCAGCAGCATCAGGTAGCGGAAGATGGGACGTTTGGCGATATCGACGTATGGGGAGGACATGGGACCGATCCTGTATGAAAAGTATCCGTGCGGGGGACACTATGCCTTTTGATCTGGAAACGCCAGAACGGAATAACGAGAAACAACAGGGGCGGTTTTTTGTAAAAAGGCGGTTTTGTTTTCCGGCAAGAAAAACGCCTGTTCCGGGTCGGGAATAGTACTTCGATGGTACACCCCGGCCCGGAGCAGGCGTTTGACGCCGCCCGGAAGCCAAAATCCGCCTTTTTAAACGTCCAGTTCCAGGCCCACGGGGCAATGATCCGACCCGAGGACATCCGTTTCTATCCAGGCGTCCTTGATGGCCCCTTTCAGTTCTTCGGACACAAAAAAATAGTCGATCCGCCAGCCCACGTTCTTGCCCCGAGCCCCCGCCCGAAAAGACCACCAGGAATATTGCCGGGGCTCGTCTCCATGCACATGGCGAAAAGTGTCCACATACCCGGCTTCGACAAGGCGGTCCATCCAGGCCCGTTCGATGGGCAGAAAGCCGGATGTTTCCTCGTTTTCCTTGGGTCGGGCCAGATCGATGGGCCTGTGTGCGGTGTTGAAGTCGCCGCAGACCACGATGGGTTTTGTTTTGCGCAACTCTTCGGCGTGGCGTAAAAAGGCGTCGTAATAGCCCAGCTTGTAGGCCAGGCGCTCGTCTCCGCTTTGGCCGTTGGGAAAGTAGACGTTGAAATAATGAAAAGCGGAAAATTCCATGTGAATCAGCCGGCCTTCGCCCTGCCAGGCGGGGTCCGGCAGTTCCAGATTGACGGCCAGGGGTTTGATCCGCGAAAAAACCGCCACCCCGGAATAGCCCTTTTTACGCGAGGCGGACAGCCACTGGCTGCTGCGGCCCGGCGGGCAACGGTGCGCTTCCGCCACCTGGCCCTCTTCGGCTTTCGTTTCCTGCAGGCCCACGATATCCCCGCCGCGCTCGGCGAACCAGTTCCACTCCGGTTTGGCGCTCACGGCCCGAAACCCGTTGACGTTCCACGATTGTAGTTTCATACGCGGCAGGATATCGTAGGAAATCGCATGCGACAAGCGAAACGACATCCCGGCTCCGGCCTGTCCGGTGCCCTTACTCTCGGCCAGGGGGTTCTGGCCTCGCGTCTGCTGGGTTTCGCGCGCGACGCTCTCATCGCCTCGCTTCTGGGCGCGAGCGGCTTGGCGGACGCCTTTCTGGTGGCCTTCCGCCTGCCGAATTTTTTGCGCCGCCTGCTGGCCGAAGGCTCTTTGACCTACGCCCTGGTTCCGGCCTGCGCCCGCCTGCGCGCGGAAAACGGCCCCGGCGCGGTGCGGGTCAACGCATTCGCCCGCTCCATGCTGGTTCTGACTCTGCTCGTCTTCGCCGCCCTGACTCTGGCGGGCATCTTGCTGGCCAAACCCCTGGCTCTGGCTCTGGCCCCCGGCCTTGCCGCCCGACCCCAGGCCTGGGAGGCGGCGGCCCTGTTTTTGGCCCTCTGTCTGCCCTATCTGCCGCTGGCGGCAGGCGCGGCCGTCAGTTCAGGCCTGCTGCTGGCCTGCCGCGATTTTCGCGCCCCGGCGTATGCCCCGGTGGTCCTCAACCTGGTCATGCTCGCCGTCATCGGCCTGGCTTTCACCCTCTACGGCCCCGGCCGGACGGAAGTTCCCTACCTGCTCTGCGCGGGCATCGTAACCGCGGGCGGCGCCCAGTGGCTGGCCCAGGTTCCGGCCCTGCGCCGGGCGGGATTTGTTATGAGCCTGCGAGGCTCCGCCTCGCGCTCCGCCAGGGGCCTCAGGCCCCTGGACCCCGCGATGGAAAAGCAGCCGGGCCTCTTGCGCGACCCCGAAGCTCTGGCCGTGCTGCGGACGACACCCGCCGCCGCATTCGGCGCGGCATCCGGGCAGATCAACGTGCTGGCCGCCACCTTTATCGCCTCCTTTCTGGCCGAAGGCGGCATCAGCGTTCTTTATTTTGCCGAACGCCTGCTGGAGTTTCCCCTGGGTCTCATCGGCGCGTCCCTGGGCCTGGCCAGTCTGGCGGATCTTTCAAAAATCGCGGGAAGCGCCTCTATTTCGCCACCTTGTTACGGGGTCCAGGCGGCTGCGCCCCCTGGCGGAGCGCGAGGAGGAGTTTCGCTCCCGCAGGCCGGCTTCGATCAAACCGCGTTCAGCGCCTGCCTGGGCAAAGCCCTGCGCCTGACCCTGTTCTGCTCTTTGCCGGCGGCCGTGGGACTGGCTTGCCTGGCCCGGCCCATGGTCAGCCTCTTTTTCGGACACGGGGCTTTTGACGCCCACGCCCTGAACGCCACTACGCTGGCGCTTCTGGCCTATTGCGCGGGCCTGCCGGCCCTGGCCGTCGCCCGCCCCTGTCTGGCCGGGCTGAATGCTTTGGGCGACGGCAAAACCCCGGCCCGGGCGGCGCTGACCGGCCTTATCCTGACTCTGGCGCTAGGCGCGGCTTCTTTGCCCTTGCAGACCGCCTGGGGGCCGGCCCTGGCCGTTTCCCTGGCCGCCTGGACGAATCTTGCCCTGCTTGCCCGCGCCCTGGTCCAAAAAGGACTGGTCCGGGCAAGCTCGCCCATCGGAGCGAATATGCCCACTGAAGCCGCGCCTTCCGCAAGGACCGCGTCCTTTGCAAAGACCGTCCCTTCGGGCTGGCTGCTGCGCGCGGCGGGGGCGGCAGGCCTGATGGCCCCGCCGGTGATGCTGTTGAATGCGGCGATCCCCTCCGATTTTTTCGTCATCGTGCTGGGCGTGCCGCTGGGGGTCGTTCTCTACCTCGGGATTTCCCTGCTGCTGCGCATCGAAGAGACCACCCTCTGCCTGGGTATTTTGCGGGTCTGGCTGGGAAAAAGCCAGCCCCCTTACGGGGGCCGGGGCTGACGACACGCACTAAACGTTGCCCCATTGCGGGGCCAAGGGGCCTTAGGGCCTCTTGCGGAGCGCGAGGCGGAGCCTCGTTCGCGAAAATAATCCGACTTGCTGAAAAAACGGCGGACGCGTCAGGGCATCACGGATATCTTGTCCACCACGCTACGGACCCCGCCTGTTTCCCGCGCAATTTTGACCGCCAGTTCCTGCTGCTCGCGAGTCATGACCTGGCCGCGCAGGGTAACCACGCCGCCCGCGGTTTCAACCTTGAGATCCAGCGAATCAAGACCCTTCTGGGCCAAAAATTTTGCTTTGATCTCCGTGGTGGTGGCGGAATCGCTGACATAGCCGCCCACTTTTTCGGCCGTGCGTCCGGCGCTGGCGGCATGCGCCGCGCCGCCCTGCGCCAGGGCGAGACAAAAAACCAGAACCGCGAGGGCGGACAGAAACGAAACTTGTTTGCGCATAAAAGCTCCTCGTTGTACAGAAGGTAAAAGGTCGTCGGAAACGCCCATTACTGTATACCCTGTGCCGGGTTTCTCTTCAAGAACGCTTCACCTTGCGCCGTGAAGCGTACAAGCCCGCCAGTGCTGACTTCCATACTTCCGCGTGACTTTTTTTCAACTAAGTCTAGACTTTTGTTTCCGGCACAGGCACAAGAACGAAAAAAAGCCCTGTGCGGCACAGGGCTTGAAAAATCTCGAATGGGGCGAACGAGGAGTCTTGAACTCCCGACCCCCTGGGCCACAACCAGGTGCTCTGCCAACTGAGCTACGTCCGCCACGAGAGAAAGAGGACTTACACCGCCTTGCGCGCGAGGTCAAGCCTTTGCGCCAAAAGGATTGCCCATGGACAAACTGGTTATAGAGGGCGGAACCGCCCTGAACGGGTCCATCCGCGTCAACGGCTCAAAAAACGCCGCACTGCCCATTCTGATCGCCTCCATCCTGGTGGATGGGGAACTGCGCTTTTTCAACGTGCCCAAACTGCGCGACATCACGACCACCACCCGGCTGCTGGATATTCTGGGCTGTCCGGCGGGCCGGGAAGACGACGGCAGCATCCGCGTCACCCCATGGAAGCTGCGCCACGAAGCCCCTTATGATCTGGTGAAGACCATGCGCGCTTCCGTGCTGGTTCTGGGGCCGCTTATCGCGAAACTGGGCGAGAGCAAGGTGGCCTTGCCCGGCGGTTGCGCCATCGGCGCGCGGCCCGTGGACCAGCACCTGAAGGCCATGGAAAAAATGGGCGCGGTTTTCGAACTGGAAGAAGGCTATATCATTGGCCGCTGCAAAAAACTGCGCGGCGCGGACATTACCTTTGACATGCCCACCGTGGGCGGCACCGAACACCTGATTATGGCCGCCAGTCTGGCCGAAGGCGCAACCGTGCTGCGAGGCGCCGCGCGCGAGCCGGAAATTGTGGATCTGGCCGACTTTCTGAATGCCTGCGGCGCAAAAATCAGCGGCCAGGGCACGGACGTCATTCACATCGAGGGAGTCTCTTCCCTGCGCGGCTGCGAATACCGCGTCATGCCCGACCGCATTGAAGCCGGCACCTTTCTGGCTGCCGCCGCCATCGGCGGCGGCGAGGTGTTCGTGCAGGGCTGCCCTGTGGAAGAACTGGCCCCGGTCATCGCGAAAATGCGCGACATGGGCGTGACGCTGGAAGAGTCGCCGGACGGCGTCACGGTCAGGCGAAAGGGCTCCTTGACCGGGGCGGACGTGACAACAAGACCCCATCCGGGCTTTCCCACGGACATGCAGGCCCAGATCATGGCCCTGATGACCGTGGCCGAAGGCTCAAGCACAATGGAAGAAACCATTTTTGAAAACCGCTTCATGCATGTGCCCGAATTGAACCGCATGGGTGCGGACATCAGGCTGTCCGGCGGCAAAGCCGTGGTGCGCGGGGTAAAAAGACTCGCCGGCGCCCCGGTCATGGCCTCGGACCTGCGCGCGTCCGCCTCGCTGGTCATCGCGGGGCTTGCGGCCAGAGGAAGGACCGAAGTCCAGCGCATCTACCACCTGGACCGCGGCTATGAACGCATCGAAGAAAAACTGAACGCCGCGGGCGCGCGCATCCGCCGCGTGCCCGAATAGCAAAAGCGTCACGCTTGCAGGAGAACCCGGACCGCCATGCTTCGCCGTCAACCCGCCCTGCTTTCAGTTCTGGCCCTCGCCGTTCTGACTCTTTCCGTTCTCGCCTCCTGCGGCGACAGAGAACCGGCGCAACGCGCCGCCTTCATCAGTTTTCTGCAAAACAAAGTTATGTCCGCCAGAAGCCCGGCCCTGCCCCCCCTGTCCGAAGCGGACAAGAAGGCCATCGGCGACTATGCGGAACACTACGCCCTGCTGGTCGGCTTTCAGACCAAACTGGCCGAAGCCACGGCCCAAAACACCTCGGGCATGCTGGCCCTGAACAAGCTGGAATCGCTGGACGCCATCGCCAAGGAACGCCGCCCCCTGGAAAAGGCGGCCCGAGAAGCCGGAAAGCTGCGGCAAACCATCGCCGACCTGTACGCAAGCGCGGACAAGGCCCGCGATCGGCTGAAACTGCCGACGGACCTCGCGCCCGTGTACGCCGCAGCCTATGACAAAACCGTGCGCATTCCCGCCGAAACTTCCGGCGCGACCTTCGCCGCGGCGGCGGACACGTTCACCGCCATCCTTGACCTTCTGGATTTCATCGATACTCACAATCGGGACCTGGAAGTGACCGGCCAGGACATCAAGGTCAGAAACCCGGCCCTGCAAGAGGGCCTGGACGAACGTATGCAAGCGGTACGGGAACACTCACGCCTGCTCAAACAGGCTTATGAGGCCCAGATCAGGGCCGCGCTCCGGTAACCGGGCCGGTTCGCCGTAATATTGCGTCAGACTGCATTGTTTGCTTCGGTCGAATACCGTAGAGTATACTCCCTGCGCAAAAAACTTGTCTTCCTTATCTTACGGCGAACCGGCCCGTTTGCCGTCTTCGTTTCTACTTGAGATTAAGGATTGTTTTGCATATAATCCCGCGAATACTAGGGGAATCCGAAAGGATTGAGAGTGGGAGTCGTCCCCAGACCCTTTGAACCTGACGCAGGTGATGCTGCCGTAGGGAAGTTGCCATGTCGATATCCGCAAGCCGTCCGCCTGTTTTCCGGAACACCCGGAGACGCGCGGGCGGCTTTCTGCGCCGATAGCCTTTCCCGACCTTTGCCGCGTCCTGAAAAGGATGAAACATGTCTCTTCTTCTCCGCAACAATGCGTTGCAACAGCTTTGTCTGACCCATTTGCCCGCCCTGTCCCTTAAAGAGGGCCTTAGCGGGGACGAGATCCGCGCCGCCCTGCAAGGGGGAACCATGGCGCTTCTGGGCAACCCGTCTCACCCGGATCTTGCGCCCGTTCTGGTGGGGCAGCCGGCCAGGGTGAAGGTCAACGCCAACATCGGCAATTCCGCCATGCGCAATTCCGTCGCCTGCGAGCTACGCAAACTGGCCGTCGCTCTGGAAGCCGGAGCCGACACGGTGATGGACCTTTCCACGGCCGGGGATCTGACGGCCATTCGCCGGGCCATGCTGGCGGCCTGCCCCAGACCGCTGGGCACGGTGCCCCTGTACGCGGTGGCGCAAAAATACATCGACGCGGGCAAGGACCCGGCTCTGTTTGAAACGCAGGAACTGTTCGACGAGATCGAAGCTCAGGCCGAGCAGGGCGTGGATTTCATGACCCTGCACTGCGGCATCACGGCAAAGGCCGCAGCCTGGGCTGCCGAGGAAAAAGGGCGGGTTCTGGGCATCGTCTCCAGAGGCGGGGCCATTCTGGCCCGCTGGATGCGCGAACGTCGCCGCGAAAATCCTCTGCTTGAGCATTTTGACGCCCTGCTGGCCGTGGCCCGCAAGCACAACGTCACCCTCTCGCTGGGGGACGCCCTGCGGCCCGGCGCGGGAGCGGACTCGGGCGACGCGGCCCAGATCGACGAAGTCATCGTGCTGGGCCGCCTGGCCCGCCGGGCTTTGAACGAAGGCGTGCAATGCATGATCGAAGGTCCCGGCCATGTGCCCATGCACGAAGTGGCCGGACAGATCCAGGCCATCAAAAAACTGACCCGCGGCGCTCCTCTCTATGTTCTGGGGCCGCTGGTCATAGACAGCAGTCCCGGCTACGACCACATTGCCGGGGCTATTGGCGGGGCCATCGGGGTCCGGGCCGGAGTGGATTTTCTCTGCTACCTCACTCCTGCCGAGCACCTGACCCTGCCGGACGCGGACGACGTCCGGGCCGGGGTTATGGCCTCGCGCATAGCCGCCCAGGCCGGAGAAACGGCTCTCGGCCGTCCCCATGCCCTGCGCCGGGAAGAGGTTATGTCCCGGTCCCGCAAAAACCTGGACTGGCGGGGTATGAAACAGGCGGCTCTGGACCCCGGCATGGTCGACCAACGCCGGGGCGAGCACGCCGAAGAAGAGGTCTGCGCCATGTGCGGGGAGTTTTGCGCCGTCAAAATGCTGCGAAAGTAACCGGTAGCGGCTCAGTTTGCCGTGATGCTTTGTCAGGCTTCATTTTTTGCTTCGGTCGAATACCATAAAGGTATATTCTCTCCGCAAAAAATTCGCCTTCCTCGCCTGACGGCAAGCTGAACCGCTACCCAAAACTTAAGAGAACATCCCCGCCGCTCCTTCTTTTTGCTTTTATCCGGATTTTGCGGCACACTGCGGGGACCTTTTCGCCCTCTTGTCCTTACCTCGCGCGCGGCGCGGAGAAGTTCATGGCGTCTTCAGCAGCAGGGGCCTCCGCACAGGGCATCTCCGCGTTGTCCGCAAGGGTCGCGCCGCACGAAGCGGCAGCGCCGCCCCTGTACTGGCCGCCGCTGCTCTTTCGCCAGATCTGCATTCTTGTCATGATCGCGGGCATGCTCGGTCCGCGCCACCCGTCGGCGGCGGGGGCGGCGGCGTTGCTGTCGACGGCGCTGGCCTTTTCCGCGGCCGGGGGCGCGACTGCCGCCCCGGCGCGCCGGACAGCGGCCGTATTGGCCCTTTGCCTGTCCTTTGCCCTGGGCTGGGGGCTGGCCCTGCGGGCCGACAGCGCCCTGCCCGTCAAAGAAACACCGCCCGCATGGGTTGCAGCCGCCGTTTCCCCTGACGGGCCGGAGCGCATTCCCGGCGGCGCCCCTGACCCCATGTTCAGCAAGGGCGTGTCGGTGCAGGGCCGCGTACGCGAAACGGACCGCATGCCCGGAAACCGCCTGCGTCTCATTCTGGACGATGTCCGGCGGACGGGCGAAGCATCCCCGTCCCTGCCCGGCAGCCTTGCCCTGACCTGGCGCGACCCGCCGCCGGACCTTGACCGCATCGGGCCGGGACAGACCTTGACCGCCACCTTGCGTCTGCGCGAGCTGCGCAGCCTCGCCAACCCCGGTCTGTGGGAAACTGAAAATTACTGGCGCGGCCGGGGCGTTCTGTATCGCGCATGGCCCCAGGGCGCGCCTTCGGGCGCGGCCTGGTCCGCGCCGTCCCGGCCCGACCAAAGTTTCGGTGCGGGCACGGAACTCCGGACGAAAAAAAAACCTGTTTACGCCATCAGCGGAGAAGCTTCCCGCCTCTGGTCCTGCCGGGAAAAATTGCGCCTGGCCGTGCTCGGCCTGCTGTTTCCGGCCGGGGCGGAGCAAAACCCGCCCCAGGCAGCGGCCGTCATTCCCGCCTTGCTCTTCGGCGACCGCTCATTTTGCGATCCCGCTACCCTGGACCTGGTGGCCAGGGCCACCCTGGCCCATTCCCTGGCTCTTTCCGGCATGCATCTGGGCTTTGCCGCGGCCCTGGGCTACGGGGCGGCCACGCTGCTGGGCTTCGTCTTTCCCCGGCTTTTTTTGCGCCTGCCCCGACAAAAGGCGGGCTTGCTGCTGGCCGCGCCGCTCTGCCTGACCTACCTCTGGCTGGGCGGCTCTCCGCCTTCTCTGGTCCGGGCCGCCCTGATGCTCCTTTTCTGGGGCTGGCTGCTCTGGAAAAAACGGCCGAAAGTGCTGACCGACGGGTTGATCTGGGCCGTGGCCCTGATTCTGGTCTGCGACCCCCCGGCGCTGTACGATCTGCGCTTGCAGCTTTCCGCCGTCAGCGTGGCGGGCATCGCCCTGGCCGCTCCGCTGCTGGGCCGCCTGTACCGGCTGAGCCGGGCCGAGTCCGGCGCTGTCGCGCGAAATGCCGCCCCGGCGCAACCCGAAACCGGAGGGTCAGATCATCTCAAACACGTCCTGTGCGCCGCCCTTGCCTGTCTGGGTGTTTCCCTGGCGGCGCAGACGGCCATTTTTCCGCTGCTGATCGACGCTTTTACCGGCACCGGCCTGTGGCTGCCCCTGAACCTGCTCTGGCTGCCCGTACTGGGCAGCGTCGTCATGCCTCTGGCTTTCGCCGGGCTGTTTTGCTCCGCCCTGGTCCTGGCCGGTCTGCCCTTGGCCGGGTTCGCGGCCAAGGGGCTCTTTCTGCTGGCCGAACTGCCTTGCGCAGCCTTGCTGGGTCTGCTGGGCCGGATGGACGCGGCGGGCATTCTGGCCGCGCCCGTGGCCCTGCGCCCGCCCTGGCCCGCCTGGATCGGATTTTGGCTTCTGCTGCTTCTGCTGCCGCCCCTGGTCATGCGCCGCGCCTTTTCACGGCATAGCGCATGCATGGCCGTTCTCGGCATGCTCCTGCTTGTCGGGCCCAGCCTGGGCGGAGGATTGCGGGGCCTGACGCCCGGCGTCGGCCTGCAACTTATCGATGTGGGGCAGGGCCAGTCCCTGCTCATATCCTGGCAGGGCATCGACGGCGCAGAAGGCCGCGTTCTCGTCGACGGCGGCGGCTTCGCCCCCAGCGCCTCTTCCGCCGCATCCTTTGACCTGGGCCGCCAGGTCGTCGCCCCCTTGCTTACCGCCAACCGCGCTCCGGAACTGACCTGGGTCGTCAGCACCCACGGGGACGCCGACCACTTGCAGGGCCTGCTCTTTCCTCTGGCTTCCTTCACAATCGCGGGATTTGCCCAGAGCGTGGCGGAAGCGGACCCCGAACAGGGAACGCGTTCCGCCACCGTGGAGCGCAAGGAACGCATCCTGCAAGCCAGAGGGATCGTTCCGGCCTTGTGGCGCGCAGGGGACAGCATCGTTCTGGCTCCCGGCCTGCGCCTGGACGTGCTGCACCCCAGAGTAGGCGCGGCTGCGTCTTCCAACAACAGTTCCCTGGCCTTGCGCCTGGTCTGGCGGGACAGGGGGCTGGCCCTGATCTGCAGCGACCTGGAAAAATCCGGCCTGCGCCGCATGCTGGCGGACGCCGCAAAACAGGATCTGTCCTCCGACGTTCTTATCCTGCCCCACCACGGGTCCGCCGGCAGTCTGGAACCCGCCCTGTACGACGCCGCGCGGCCGAAACTGGTTCTGGCTTCCTGCGGGTACGCCAATCAATGGCGCTTTCCCGCCGCCGCCGTGCGCCGGGCCCTGGCCGAACGCGGCATTCCTCTTGAAACGACCGCAGACAGGGGGCAGATCAGCGTCGAGTGGCGACAGGAACAAAAACCCGCCGTCCGTTTTGCCCGGCAGTGAGAAATTCGCTTTGTATTGAAGCTGAAACAGAGCACATGTATCCGGCTGCCATAACCGCCTCGGGCTGTCCGTGCAGCAGCTTTTTCAGCTCATCCGTCAACGTTGTTTACGCAGCAACGCCCTGCCGCCGGCCCGGACATACAGCCAGGTCACATAAGCCACGATAAAGGCTGCGACGATAAGCTCGCCCGTGGCCATACGCCGCAAAAGGCCGGCGTACCCGGTGGTCACGGGATTGGCGGCGAACAAGTCCATGGCCTTGAACAGCGCTGTGGCGCTGATGACCAAGGGGAAAGTGAATGCCGCGTACCCTGGGCTAAAGGGTAAACGCAACAGGCGGAACAGACCTATGTAGACGACGAAGGTCATCAGCATGGCCACGCCGAGCAGAACCGCGACCAGGATCAGTGACGGCTTCGGCTCAACGCTGAGATATCCGGCAAGGGACAAACTGGCCGGGGCCGCGAGTATGGCTATGGTCGGCTTGGCCGCATCGGCTATCTCGGTATGGAAAATAAGCCGATAAACCATCACCGGCAGAAGCAGCGCGAAGCTGGTGGCTCCGAACAGCAAAAGCATGTCCGCGAAAGGCGCAAATGCGCCACCCGGCGAAGTCAGCGCGGCGGTGACAATACCCACGGGCGGCACGAACCAACTCGGAACCATTGAGGAAAACGTGAAGGAACGGAACTGGCACCAGGCGAATCCGGCCAGAAAAAACAAATGAAGCGCAACCGCAACAAGCCATACGCTTTCCCCAATGGCCGGGGCGCGGGTGGAAAGCGCCCTGGAAACGACCATCATGCCCATGGCGAGAGTGGGTAAAATGCTTCCCAGCACCGGGTGTCGCATTTCTTTGACGACAAGCAGCGGGTGCAGCAGAAATTTGCCTGCCACGCCTGCCAGCAGAACAGATGACAGCGCGGCCCCGGCGATCTGCGCCGCGCCGCCCAGAGGCGCGGCGTTTTCCAACGCCCAGCCAAGGCTGGAAATACCCAGGCCAAGACCCGCCGCGGGGGTGGGAATACGCTCGGACTCGCGCCATATTTCGCTAAAGATAACTGTTTTTTTCGACAAGGTTTTCATAGCTGTGTTCCTTTGTATGCGATGAATTGACCTTGCCATACTCATATCATTTAAGATATCCAAATACTCGTAACGCAATGTTTGGTAAATCTAAACAATGAACATTACCCTGAAACAACTCCAGGTTTTTGTGGCGGTCGCCCGGCATCAGAATCTTTCTCGTGCCTCGACAGCGCTTTTTATGACCAAGGGGGCCGTGTCCCAGGCTCTTGGGGAACTGGAACGCCGCCTCGGCCTGGCGCTCTTTGACCGGGCGCATCCGAAGCTGCGCCTGAACCACGAGGGCGAGCGCCTTCTGCCCATGGCCGACGAGCTGGTCCACCGGGCTGAGGATATTGAGCGAAGCTTCTCCGACGCGGCCTATGAAGGATCGGAAGGGAATTTTCTCCGGGTGGGATGCTCCAAAACCATCGGCAACTACGTTATTCCGGAACTCCTTGCCGGGTTTTCGGACGAGACGGGATGGCTTCCGGAAGTGACCATCGCCAACACGGCGGAAATACTGCGCATGCTTGCCTCCTTCACCTTGGACGCGGCCTTACTGGAAGGCGAGGAGCGACTGCCGGAAATCATGTTCGAACCGTGGCTGGAGGACGACATGGTTGTCATCGCCCCGCCGGGCCACCGCCTGGCGCAAGGCGGCCCGCACGCGGCCCGCGAGTTGGCCTGGGAACGATGGGTTGTGCGAGAAGTGGACTCCGGAAGCCGCGAATACTTCAACCACACGCTTGCCCCGATAGCGGGGCCCATGACCATCGCCCTGACGCTCAACTCTCCGGCAACCATTGTCCGTTCCGTGGCCCAGGGCCTGGGTCTGGCTTTCGTGTCGCGCCTGTCCGCGATCCGCTCGGCGGGTTCCGGCAATGTGGCGGTAATTGAGTTGAAAGAGCGTTTTTCCCGCACCTTTTCCATCTGCTACCATACCCGGAAATATCACTCGGCGGCCATGCGCGCCTTTCTTGCTTTTTGTCGGAAGGAGTTTTCTCCCGGAGAGGAGTGAAACACGGTCGTTTTTCCACGAAGATTTTTGCGCGGCACCAGTGTGGCGAGAAAGCCCTGGTTCCCAATGTGGCGGTATTGAATATTGCTGAACATGGCTTGATTGTTGTAAAAGAGGGCATAGCTGGTTTAAGCAAGCCCTCCGGCAAGGATATACAGAGGCTGAAGAATGACGGCTCCTCCGCACCCTAAAATATACCATATCGTGCATCTGGACAGACTCTCATCCATTATTCAGGACGAGTTTATCTGGTGTGATACGGAAATAAGCCGTCGAAACGCCTCCGGCACAGTCATTGGCATGAGCGGCATCAAACAGCGCCGCCTGGGCTGCGCCTTACGAGTCGCCCTGGCCTACATGTGGGGGACTGTGCTCCCTTTTACTTTTGCCCACGTTCGGTTATGCTGTTTTTGATCCACAAAAAAAATCATCCGGACATGACCTACCGCGGCGGGCAGGAGCCCATTCTGCACTTGGAAGCCGATCTACATGCTGCCATCACTTGGGCAGAGGAAAACAGCCTGCGTTGGGCTTTTACCCTGTCCAATGCTGGTTCTCGCTACTTTGAGGATCGCTGCCGCCTTGACGCCTTGCCGGAAGTTAATTGGGCTGCTGTTCAGGCGACAAACTGGATCCTGCACAAAGAAGAAAAACAAGCCGAATTCCTCGTGGAACACCATTTTCCCTGGCACCTTGTGGAGCGCATCGGTGTATGTTCTTTCCGAGCTCAAGAAGCTGTTTTAAAAATCACTGCCGCCACAAGCCAAAGTATACCTGTCACTCGCATGTCTGATTGGTATTACTGAAGGAGGTAAAATATGATCGAATTCAAAAATGGCGACATTCTCAAAGAGGATGTAGAAGCCCTTATCAATACTGTGAACTGTGTAGGTATCATGGGCCGCGGGATTGCCCTGCAATTCAAAAATGCCTTTCCAGAAAATTTTAAGGAATATGCCACAGCCTGCAAAAATAAAGAAGTGCAGCCTGGAAGAATGTTCGTTTACAAGACTGGCAGGCTGGATAATCCAAAGTTTATCATCAACTTTCCTACCAAACGGCATTGGCGCGGCAAAAGTCGCATGGAAGACATTGATTCCGGCTTGAAGGCCCTAGTGGAAACTATCCGGCATCACAACATCGCCTCCATAGCTGTTCCGCCCCTTGGAAGCGGTCTTGGCGGTCTCAGTTGGACAGAGGTGCGCTCGCGCATTGAAACCGCCCTGCACCCCCTTGGGAATATGCGGGTGATCGTGTTTGAGCCGAGTGGCGCGCCCCCCGCCAAAACTATGGCCCATAGCGAGGATATCCCGGTTATGACTACCGGGAGGGCTGCCCTTGTCGGGCTGATAGATCGTTACCTCAGAGGGCTGCTTGATCCTTTTGTTTCTTTACTTGAAATACATAAACTTATGTATTTTATGCAAATTGCCGGAGAACCCTTGCGCCTGAACTACCGCAAAGCTCCTTACGGCCCATATGCTGACAATTTGCGTCATGTCTTGCATGCCGTGGAAGGATATTTCATTTCCGGATATGCCGACGGCGGCGATACACCTGACAAACAGCTTTCTCTGATTCCTGGGGCGCTTGAGGATGCTTCCGCGGTTTTGCGCCAACACCCCGAAACGTCCGCTCGATTTGAGAAGGTTACACAACTTGTCGAGGGCTTTGAATCGCCTTTTGGTCTTGAACTCCTTGCCACGGTGCATTGGGTGGCGGCAATGGAATGCTCTTGCTCGCAGGAAGAAATCATCAAGCGTGTCTATGCATGGAACCAACGTAAACAACAATTTACGACCCGACAAATATCTCTTGCAGCAGACGTCCTTAGCCAAAATGGCTGGATAAATGGCACATGTCCATGCGCAAGCGCATGACCAACTTTATAGAGCATTTCACACTTGAAATGCTCTGCAAGGATTTGTCCGCAAATCCTTGCCGCAAAATAGGCGTAGGCGACAATTTCGCAGGACAGCGGAATTGGACGGCAAAGCCGCCCCGAAGGGGTGAGGGCCAGGATGGCCCGAATCAACTTGGCTCGCCGTTAAGCGACTATTTCAAGCGTTAAATGCTATAAAGCAGTCTTACAATTTTGGGGCAGCTTCAGGGGAAACACAAAATAGTGCATACTTTTATATCGTTGAATATAATATGCATACGTTGGGTCAGGCTCCTATGTTTCCGCCATTATTGAATTTTCTTGAATACAGATCGCCACATCGGTGACTTGTCTTTTTTACACGCGAATGATTTTATAAGCCACTTCCATGCTGGTCACCACATCAAGCATGTTGGTGCTTTCTCCCACCGCCCTTTTGTCCGACAGCCCGAAATGCTCAAGGCAGGTGCCGCACACGAGAATGCTGACGCCGGACTTTTCCAGCGCCCGCAATTGTTCCAGCGCAGGGCTGCCTTCGGCGGCAAGAGTGACGCCTCCGTTAAGAAGAATGATACGCCAGAGCGCGGAACCCATTTCCGGCAGGGTAGTCAAAAAGTTCTTCATAAGCTTGCCGCCGAGTTCGTCATCGCCGCTGCCGAAAACGGGAGCGATAATCATCACCAGCGTACGCATGTCTTCCGCCGCGGGCAGGCCATATCGGGACAAGCCTTCCGGGGCGCCTTCCACGCCCTTGTCGGCGACAGGCCCGGCTTCGTCCGTGTGGGCGCGGATGCGCCACAGAGCGCCCTCTTCCTTGTGCCCGACCTCGTAGCTTTTGCTGCGCAGAAAGCGGCTGACATTTTCCAGGCCGGCCTGGTTGTCCACCACGATTTCCAAGTCTGAAGGGCGGGAGCTTTTCAGCAGTTCAAGCAGCCTCATGATCGGCTGCGGGCAGGGCATGTTCTGACAGTTGACGATTGTGGCTTTCATGATTTTCTCTCGTGCATGGCGGGATGTTTGTAAGCGCGTCAGGCAACGTGCAAGCGGGGGCCGCCCGATTCTTCATGAACAAAACCAATAATATGGCCGACATCGCCGCTGTTCGCAAGAATGGCCCTGGCCGCGTCGACATCTTTTGGATCAAGGGCCAGAAGGATGCCGCCCGACGTTTGCGCGTCAAATACGACATCCAGCCGGTACGGGTCGACCCCGGGCCGGACAACGGTTTCGCTCATGCGGTAGCGCTTGTTGGCATGGCTGCCCGCAGGCAGAAGCCCCATTTCGGCCAATTCCAGCACGCGGGGCAACAAGGGAAGCGCTTCGGATTCAATATGCACGTCGACGCGCGAGGCTTCCGCCATTTCCAGCGCATGCCCCCCCAGCCCGAAGCCGGTAATGTCCGTGGCGGCCTTGAGGCGCAGTTCGCGAATAACCCTGCCGCCGCCCGCGTTCAGTCCGGCCGCGCTGGCGATCAGCGCCTGCTCCAGCGTATCCGCTCCGTCCAGCCCCACCTTGACCGCTGTCGCAATCAGGCCGGTGCCCAGAGCTTTGGTCAGCATGAGCGCCTGCCCCGGCTTCAGGTTGGTGTTGGCGGCGAAATTGTCCGGAGAGACGACGCCCGTGACCGAAAGACCGTATTTGACTTCCGGGTCATTGATGCTGTGCCCGCCCGCCAGGGCGCAACGGGCTTCCTCCAATTTGGAGGCCCCGCCTGCAAGTATCCGTTCCAGCACGTCGGCGGGCATATCCTGTACGGGAAAGCAGACGATGTTCATGGCGCACCAAGGCTCGCCGCCCATGGCGTATACGTCGGACAAGGCGTTGGCGGCGGCGATCTGCCCAAAGGCAAAGGGGTCGTTGACGATGGGAGTGAAGAAATCAAGAGTCTGCACAAGCGCCATCCCCGGAGGCATGGCGACAACGGCGGCATCCTCGTTGCTGTCGCTTCGAGTGAGCAGGCGCTCTCTGGCCGCCGCGTTGACGGGCAAGCGGCCGAGCAGACCCGCCAGTATTTGGGGAGGAATTTTGGCGGCGCACCCTGCGGCGCGGCTCTTGTCCATGAGGCGTATGTCCGTGCCGGCCGGTTTTGCGGACTGCATGGCGTGCTCCTTGTTGAAAGCGTCGTCGGGCGCGGGCAAGAGGTTCCGCCTTCTCCCGCACCAGCGCGGAAAAGGCGGAACACAGGCCTGAGCGTATTTTTATGCGTGTTTCGCGAGGTTCATGACCGTATGATTATCCGAGCTGGCCTGCATAACGACGCGTTTCATACAAGACTACTCAGGGCTTTGCGCAAACATCCGGCCACCTCGGCAAACTCGTCGTGTTGCAGCGTTCTCGGGTCAAGGCAAAGGCAATCCCGCTCCACCCGGGCAAGAAGGGGCGGGTTTCCGCGCAGAAGGGCCTTGTGCATGGCGTCGGGCGCAACAGATTGATGTTCCACGTACAGGATAAGGGACGGAAGATCCGCCTCCGGAAACGCTCCGCCGCCCACGCGAGAAAAACCTTTACGCACCGAGACGGAAACGCCCGGTATCCGGATCAGCGAATCTTGCAGTTCGCGGGCCTTTCGCTGTTGTTCGCAACTGTCGTTCATACAAATCATACGGAGGGTGGGGATACGCTCTTTCGCAAGATCGGGGTCGATATACAGGCGTAATGTGGCTTCCATGGCCGCCAGCGTCAGCTTGTCGGCCCGCAGGGCCCGATGCAGTTGATTTTTTCGAATGCGCTCCAGATACTCCGCCTTGCCGGCGATAATGCCCGCCTGCGGGCCGCCGAGCACTTTGTCGCCGCTGAATGTGACCACGTCCACGCCGTCGGCGAGCACCCGCCTGACGGAAGGCTCTCCCGCAAGAGCGGAAACGCCGAGCGAAGCCATGTCGAACAGCAGGCCGCTGCCCAGATCCTCAATCAGGGGCAGGCTCTTTTCCCGGGCCAGCGCCGCCAGTTCTTCGCGTGAAACATCTTTAGTGAAACCGGTGATCCTGTAATTGGATGTATGCACTTTCATCAGGGCGGCCGTCCGTTCCGTCACCGCCCCGGCGTAATCGGCAAAGTGGGTGCGGTTGGTCGCCCCTACTTCCCGCAGGATGCAGCCGCTTTTTTCCATCACCGCCGGAATGCGGAAACTGCCCCCGATTTCAACCAGCTCTCCCCGCGAAACAATAACCTCGCGGCCTTTGCACAAGGTATCGAGCACCAGCAGAACGGCGGCGGCGTTGTTGTTCACGACGATTGCGGCCTCCGCGCCGGTCAGACGGCGGATGTGCCCTTCTGTATGGCTTTGGCGGCTGCCGCGCTCGCCCGTTTCCAGATCAAACTCCAGGTTGGAATAGCTGCGGGCCGCCGCCGCAACGGCGGATACCGCCTCGTCCGCAAGAAGGCTCCGGCCGAGATTGGTGTGGATGACAACGCCGGTGGCGTTGATGACGCGGCGAAGGCGCGGAGCCGTTGCGGCGGCGGCATGCCGCGCGATATGCGGCAGCAGCGTTTTCAGGGCAAGCGCGTTTTTGTCCCGGATCAGACCCTGGCGGATGGCGTCGCGTTGCGTGTCGAGAAATTTTTCGACAGCTTCGCGCAACATAGGGCGCGGAGCGCCCGCGAACAGCGCGGAACACAATGCTGCCGTTTCCTGGTCCGCTTCCGTTGACGCGGGAGAGGCGATGGCGTCCAGCACCGCGTTCATGGACGGCAAGGAGCGCATGAATTCTTTCGTGGCGTCGGAAGTCGGGGCGGCGGACGTCATCTGGCACCTCTGTTGTCGACAGTGGCTGTCTTTCAATACGGGAAACTGCGCGGAAAGGACAGCCCGGACCTTGAGCGGACACGCTCGCGCTCGCAAAGTAAAAATGTATTTTTTTGTCCTTTATGTCAATGTTGTGGATATTTTTTTCGATAAAAAGCGAAATTCTTTTTCTTTTTGCTGTTTTGGACTGTCTCTGTCGGCGCGCGATCTGGCGGAGACGCGTTGCCTTTACCATAGGCGACGGATATAATGGGGCGGCAATTTGCCGGTATCCGGTTCAAGCGGGAGAAAAACATGCCTCGCGAAAAGATAGACAAAGCCAGTCTTGAAATCATTCGCCAGCTTCAGGACGGCCGTAAGTCATTCAAAGAAATCGGCCTGGCTGTGGGTCTTTCGGAAGCCACCGTCAGAACGAAAACGAATAAAATGCTGGAAGAAGGACTGATCGAAATCAAGGCCATGCTTTCCGCGCGGGATATGGAAGCCGGTTACCAATCCGCGTATATAGGGGTATCGCTCAAATCTCCCGCCCTGAAAAAGACGGCGGAGGAAATGGCGAAATTGCCCGGCGTCGTTTCCGTGGCTTTGGTGACCGGGCGTTTTGACCTCATGCTGACGATCATGCTGACCCCGGAATTCGAGTTGATAGATTTTTTTAACGCCATGCTTGAGGACTTTTCCGAATGCATCAGCGGGAACGAGACATTTATGATTTATGAGGGCGTCAACATCAAAATGCCCTACCCGTATTAAAACCGGGACAGATCAGCCCCGGTGAAGCTGATCTGTCCCGGCATGTCTTCAACTCGACGAGATTACAAAACTTTCTTCAACGCGCCGAGCAGCGTGTCGACGTTTTCTTTTCTCGCGGTGTGGCCCATCAGGCCGATACGCCAGATCTTGCCGGCCAGAGGTCCAAGGCCCGCGCCGATTTCGATGTCAAATTCCTTGAGCAGTCGAGAACGGACAGCCGCTTCGTCCACTCCGGCGGGCACGCTGACGGCGTTGAGCATCGGCAGCCTGTATTCTTTGGCCACGGTAAGTTCCAGACCGAGAGCCGAAAGGCCGGAGGCCAGATACTCATGCACGGCCCGGTGCCTGGCGAAGGAGTTTTCCTGACCTTCCGAGAGCACTTCGCCCATAGCGGCGTAGAGGCCGTACAGCATATTGATGGGCGCGGTGTGGTGATACGTGCGGGAAGTGCCTTCCCAGTAGCTGACGATCATGGCCAGGTCCAGGTACCAGTTGGGCACCTTGGTCTTGCGCGCCTTCAGCTTGGCCACGGCCTGGTCCGAAAAGCTGACCGGAGAAAGGCCGGGAGGGCAGGAAAGGCATTTCTGCGTGCCGGAATACACGGCGTCCGCCTGCCAGGCGTCAATGGTGACCGGTATGCCGCCGAGGCTGGTAACGCAGTCCACAAGATACAGCGCGCCATGCTCTTTCACGAGCTTGCCGATTTCCGCGACGGGCGAACACACGCCGGTGGAGGTTTCGGCATGCACGACGGCCACGATGTCGTATTTCTTCGCGCCAAGCTTTTTGGCCACGTCTTGCGGAAGCACCGGCTCGCCCCAGGTGATTTCAAGGGCGTCCACTTTCGCGCCGAGACGGGCGGCAACGTCTTGCATGCGCTTGCCGAACACGCCGTTCGTCAGCACAAGCACTTTGTCGCCGTGTTCCACAAGGTTGACGAAACTGGTTTCCATCCCGGCGGAACCGGTCCCGGACATGGGCATCGTCAATTTGTTCTGCGTATTGAAGAGCTGCTTGAGCCGGTCCTTGATGTCGTCCATCAAAGAAACGAAATAGGGATCAAGATGCCCGATAGTGGGCCGCGCAAGGGCGGAATAAACGGAATCATACACGCAGGAAGGGCCGGGGCCCATCAAAAGCGTATTTTTCAGACCTGCCAAACGATCCATCATAAAAATCCTCCTTAAAGGCTCGGCCGGAAGCGCTCGGACAACCGGTTTCTTTGCTGTCGTCCCCGATACGGAGCACCGGATCTGCAGGGCGAACGGCGTTACTTCAACGTACCAAAACCGGCGCGCAAAACTCTTGCGCGCCGGTTTGATAAAATCATATGCCGGGCATGGTGAAGCCGATCTTGTCGAGAGCGGCATACAGTTCTTGGGTCTTTTCGGCGGCAGGCTGCGCCAGAGGCGGCCGCACGACGCCCCATTCAGCATGCTTCCGTTTCCAGGCGAGGCAGGCTTTCATGGAAGGGATCATGGTGATCATTTCAAAGGTTTTGCGAGTGGCGGCGACTCGCTCCTGACGATCATCGGCGTCCGCGGCCTGCCAGTTTTTATACAAATCAACTATGGCGGCCGGGTTCACGTTGCCGGTCGCCGTGATGCAGCCCGCTCCGCCGCCGCGCATATTGCGGAGCAAGAATACTTCGCTGCCCGCGAACACGTCGAAGCTGTCGGACTGAAAGTTTTTCAACAGATCCTGGGTATGGTCCCAGTTGCCGCCGCTGTCCTTGACGCCCGCGATGACCGGGCCGTGGGCCTTGATCAGGCGCTCGATCAGGGCAAGAGACAGAGGAACCTGGGCTACCGGCGGGATATGGTACAAATAGACGCGCAAATTGCTGTCGCCGACGCGCTGGATGATTTCGGAATACGAGGCGAACAGCCCGTCGTCGGAAACGTTCTTGTAATAAAAGGGCGGCAGCATGAGCACGCCGGCGCACTTTCGCGAAAGCGCCTTTCGGGTCAGTTCGACGGTATCCGGAAACGCGCAGCAGCCGGTGCCGGGCATCATGACATCCGGAGAAATTCCCGCGTCAACCAGGGCGTCAATCATGTCCAGGCGTTCGCTCACCGAAAGGGAGTTGGCTTCAGAATTGGTGCCAAGGAATGCGAGCCCCACGCCGCTGCTCACAAGCCATTTGCAGTGCTCGATAAAGCGGGGCATATCAATGGAAAGATCTTTTTTAAAGGGAGTCAGAACGGGTGAAAGAACGCCTCGTAAGCGGAAAGTAGCCATGACCGTACCTCGATGTTTGCGCGCGCCGCGCGTGATGATGTGCCAGGCAATCGCCTGCGGCCGACGCAACGGATTGCCGCGCGCCCCGGCCTGCCTTTTCGTTTCTTTTCTACCAGATAAAAAACGGCGGCGGCAAATTCATAATAATATATATGATAATAACCGCAGGATTATACCCCGGAGAGACAACGGAAGTTGCCGGGCGCAATATTCCGCTTTTTTATGGTGAAATACAACCGCAAAGCGGGCGGAACGCCGCGGAGAAAAGGACGCCGCTACAGCGCCTTGCTGCGGACGAAATCCAAAAACTTTTTGGCCAGAGGCGAGAGCGCCGGAGGTTTTTTTCTGAAAAAGAGCATTATTTCGCGAGGAGAAAGTTCGCCGTCCACCTTGTACAGGCAGATTTTGTCAGTCTCATCCACATAGCGGACGATGGAGTCCCGGATAAAGGTGGCGCCCTTGCCTTCGCAGGCGAGGTAATAACAGGTCAGAAGCTGGTCCGGGTACATGGAAACCGCGGGCGTGAAGCCGCTTTTCTTGCAGATCGCCATGGCCCGGCTGTGTATGTCGTTGCCTTTTTTGAGCAGCAGAAAAGGCGCGTCGGCAAAATCGCCGGCGTCCACACCTTTTTTATTCTTGTCAAGAAAGGCCCCGGTTCGCACTTCTTCGAAAGTCAGCCGGTATTTCTCCAGATTTTTGTTGGCCGGATGAGAAGATGACACCGCGAGCAGAATATTTTCATAGCCCCAGGTCATGCTGTTGAAAACACCCCGGTCCAGTTGCTGCACGTCCAGGGCGAAATCGATGAGGCCGTTTCGCAACTTTTCGGATAAATCCTGCGCGCTTCCCTCGACGAACTCCACGGTCATGTTCGGGTATTCCCGCTGAAACTCCTTGACGACGCCGGGAAGCACATAGATGCAAAAAAAGGAAGAACTGCCGAAGGTCAGCCGGCCTTTTTTCGACTCCGAGACCTGGTTGAAATATTCAAGCATTTCATTTTTGATTTCTTTTATTTTTTCAATAGATTGAATATAGAATTCGCCGGCGGGCGTCAGACTGATGGGGCTGGTGCTGCGGTCAAAAATCGGCGTTCCGATCTGGTTCTCGACTTTTTTGATAGTCGCGCTCAGCGCCGGTTGGGATATGTACAGTTTTTCCGCCGCGCGGGAAAAACTTCTTTCCAGATAGACGGCATAAACATGGTCCATCTCCCTCAGCATGAAATCCTCTCTTTATGTGGCGCGCGCCTTGCGAAAACTGTTTGCCGGGAGTCGGAGCGCGGTCGCTCGGGATCTCTGGAGCAATTAACGCTTGAAGCGAAGCAATCTTTTCATTCCATTCGTGAATTGCTCTATAATCCAGAGGTTATTTCCCTATATAATATTATGTATTTGATGCACATAGCTCCATTTGATATATACCGTGAATCCAGTCAAATAGCTAACAGCTTTTTGCCTCGAAAATACAACGAACTGTATCGTCAATTTTTGCCGATTCAATTCGGGACGCGCGCCAAGGAGCCGAAAATGAGAAATTTTGTAGCCGCCAGAATGGACAAACTGCTTCCTTCCGGAATCCGCAAGATGAATGAAAAGGCCCTCGCCATGGAGCGCGCGGGCGAAAAAGTCATCCATTTCGAAATCGGCCGTCCCGACTTCGACACGCCGGAATATATCAAAAAGGCCTGCTGCAAGAGTGTTGAGTCCGGAAACGTTTTTTACACGTCCAATTTCGGCACCAACGAGCTGCGCGAAGCCATAGCCGAAAAGCTCCGCAAGGAAAACAGCATCGATTACAATTTCAACGAAATACTGGTCACCGTCGGTCTGTCTGAAAGCGTGTTCAACATCCTGTGCGCCATTCTTGACGAAGGCGACGAAATCCTCATTCCGGACCCGGTGTGGATCAACTACCTCAATGTTCCCAAAATGCTGGGCGCGGTTCCGGTGACGTACAAGCTGCTGGAAGAAAACGACTATCAACTTGACCTCAAAGAAATCGAGAGCAAGATTACCGGCAAAACCAAGGCGCTCGTTATCGTCACCCCGAACAACCCCACCGGCGGCGTGCTGTCCAGGGAAGTGATTGAAGGCCTGGCCAGAATCGCCGTCGAAAAGGACATTCTGGTCATTTCCGATGAAGTATACGAACGCCTGATCTATGACGACGCCGAACACGTCAGCATTGCTTCCCTTTCAGGCATGAAAGAACGCACCCTCACCCTGAACGGCCTTTCCAAGGCCTATTCCATGACCGGCTGGCGCATCGGCTATGTTGCAGGCCCCGTTGATCTGATCAACACCTTCAACAAAGTGCACCAGCACAATACGACCTGCGCGGCCTCCTTTGTCCAGAAAGCCTCCGTGGTCGCGCTGAAGGAAGAAAAAAATGAAGTGGCCGATATGGTGAAAGAATACGCCAGACGCCGCGATTACGCGGTCAGGGCCATCAACGAGATCGACGGCCTCTCCTGCTTGTGCCCCAAAGGCGCCTTCTACATTTTCATCAACATCAAGAAGCTCGGCAAGCCCTCAGCCGATGTCGCCGCGTTCATGCTTGAAAAGTTCAAGATCGCGCTTGTCCCCGGCGACGTGTTCGGTGAAACGGGCGAGGGCTACCTGAGAATGTCTTTCGCCAACAGCTACGAAAACATCGTGGAGGGCTGCGCCCAGATGAAAAAAGCCGTTGCCGCCATTATCGCGGGCGAAATGTAGTTTCGCGGAAAAACATCGATGCGAGTCGAATTGCTGAAAAACCCTGCCCCGGCGGACCGCGCCGCCCTGCTGGCTGTGTGGGAGAGTTCCGTGCGGGCGACGCACGACTTTCTGGACGAAGCGGATATCGCGGCCCTGCGCCGAGAGGTGCCGGAATACTTCGACGCGCTGCGCCTGTGGGTCGCGCGAAACGGGCGCGGCGCCGTCATCGCTTTCGCGGGCATCGCGGGCGACATGCTGGAAATGCTTTTTGTGCGGGCGGACGCTCGAGGCAAGGGTTACGGCAAGGCGCTCATGCGCCGCGCTCTTGACGAGGGCGTAACCCGCGTCGACGTCAACGAACAGAACCCCCTGGCCTTGAGCTTTTACGAACACACGGGTTTCGCGGTTTACGCCCGCTCCGCCCTGGATGGCCAGGGCAGGCCTTTTCCGTTGCTGCACATGCGCTTGCAGGCGGCTGGACCGGACAACCCGGTCCCGCTCTGCGGCGCTCCTTGACAATGGGGGAAACGAGCGACCGTTAAATGAGGACGCCACGATCCGCGGCAAAAGAGATATGGCCTATACCGTCCGTTTTTTCCAAACCGCCCCATTCTCCGCTTCGCATACGGAGCCGTAGCAATCAATCCTTTGTATGTTCCCTTTGCCGTCGAAATGGCACATCTCTATTTTGGCCTCCTTTGCCCGCTGTACAAGAGACGGCGGCAAAGAAAGGGTCCTTCCTATCTCTTCCAAAGACAGAGGCGGAAAAGGCTTGCGGCGTTTGTTACGGTCGCCGTGAAAGCGCAGCCAGTTGTACAGCGCCCAGCCCCACAGCAAGAGCACAAGCGCCAGAATTTCCGGCGTATATATGACCATTGCGGCATGCAGCACTGTGCCGGCGGGCGTATGCCCGACAATGGCGGTGGAAATGCCCCAAGCGACCCCCCAGCCGATTGCGGCCAGAGAAATCCGGATCACGCGGGCAAGGTGCCACCACAAGCCCAGGGACAACAACCAGGAAATAAATTTCGCTTCGGCGGTTTGCGCGCCGGGCCTGTGAATTATGAGTCTTTTCGGATCGGTAATCATCTTGCTTACCATCTTAATTCTCCCGTTGGCTTTGTAAAGGGCTCACGGTTGTATTTCAGCGTATTCCCCTGTCCGTGGTGACCCACAGCCCCCGTTTGCCCGCGCGCCTGAAAAACATGGCGATGGGAAAGGCGGCGACCGAAACCAGCCAGTTGATCGTCCAATAGAACAGGGGGAACCATATCGTGTAGAGGTAAATGCGCAGCAATCCATAATCATAGCGCCGGTCCAGCAGCAGACTGACGGCGATCTGCAAAAGACAGGTGAGTCCCAGCACCAGCCCCGGCCACTCCGGCACCCAGGATACGGAGGCAAGATCAAGCGGAAGATTGAAAAAGCGTCCCAGGAACCATACGCCAACCAGAATGGCCATGGTGTAGCTCCAGGCGACGCTGGTGAGGTATTCGATATACACCCCCCACATTCGCCGGGACTGCCAAGAACAAATCTGCCGGGAATAGGTCTTTATGGCTTCGCCGCCGCCCACGGCCCAGCGCAGCCGCTGCTTCATAAAGCCGCGCAGCGTTTCGGGCATGAGAATCCAGCACAAGGCCCGGGGTTCGAATCGTATATCCCAGTGCGCCAACTGCAACCGCCAACTGATGTCGATATCTTCGGTCAAGGTGTTGGTGTTCCAATAGCCCACGTTGTGCAGCGCCCGCGCCCTGAATGCGCCGATCACGCCTGAAATCGTGTAAATCCGGCCGTAAATGCGCTGCGCCCGTTTCAACAGGCCGATAATGGCGGAAAATTCGCCTACCTGCAGGCAGCCGAGCAGGGTGGAGCGGGTGCGCACACGGGGGTTGCCCGTCACCGCGCCCACCCGGGGGCTTTCCAGAAAATGCCGCATGATCCAGGTGACGGCATAGTGGTCCAACAGGGCGTCCCCATCAATACAGACCAGAAATTCGCCCTTGGCGGCCAAAGCGCCGCTTGTAAGCGCCAATGCCTTACCCTGGTTTGATGCCAGGTGCACCACTCGCATGCGGGGGATGGTCGCGGCCAACTCGTTCAGCAGCTGACCGGTATCGTCGCTGCTGCCGTCATTGACCGCCACGATTTCGTAATTGGCGTAATGCATGTCCGCCAGCGCGCCAAAGGTGCGGGCCACATTGAGCCGCTCGTTATAGCAGGGCACCACAATGGATACCGCGGGGTATGACGGCAGTTGCGGCGGTTCGTTGTAAGCGGGTTTGCGGAATTCGAAGCGGAAATAATACAGCAGGCCCCCGGCAAGCCAGATGTAAGCCATCAGCAGAGGGTAAAAAAAGGCAAAAGCAAATAGGTATGCCATAATAAACAACCTGTAATCATGCGTTTTCCCACAGACGGCGCGTCAGCGCAGAAAAGGGTTCTCTCGCGTTGAAAAGAAGGGGCGGATAACAGAGACATCCGGATGCTTGGCAATGGGGTCTTCCGGATAATAGCCTATATTGCCGATGCCGTTTTGTTGCAGCAGGTTCATCTGCGCGGCGAGGGTCTCGCTGGAGATGGGGCCGATGTGCCCGGGACGCCAGTCCACGGCCTGGAGTTCAAAGACGGTTTTTTCCGCTCCCATCGGGTATTTTTGTATCGTTTTCGCCATATTCTCCAGCCAGGCCGTGGGATTCGTTGCGCCTTCCATAAAAGGCATGGACATTATGACAGTATAATCATAGGCGGAAAAAAAGTCTTCGAGCCGCTGCGCGAACCACTCTTCGGCCTCGGGATCCATCACCGGCCGGGCATAGATATTGCGGGCGGTTTTGACAACCGGGCTCCAGGTTCTGAAGACCGCCTGCAGCTCTTTGGTGAAATCCACAAGAGCCCGGCTTTTGGCGCGCATGAAGCGGCGGCGCAACTCCGGACTCTGACGGATGGCCCCTATGTCCTCCGGCAGGCCCTGGCTGCGCAGCCAGGCAAGCCCCGCGGGGCTGGCATCTTCGTAATCGCCAAGCAGGGCGTCGTCGTGGAACAGCAGCCCGGTCACGAAGCAGTGTATGGACAGGTCCGAATAAATCTCTTTGATGATTTTTCTATTGTCGGGGTCAAAGGGGCTGAGACGCCGGTAATTGCTGCCCGCTTTGTCAGGGGGGGCGGCCCGCACCAGGGTGTGCCTGCCCGGCAGCTTGAAGCCCAACACGGGCATCCAGGCGTAGACTCTGACGTCAAGGCGGGTCTCTATCTGCCACGACACATAATTGAACAAATCGGCTTTCATGGGCAGATGCCGGTTGGGAAAGTACAGGGCGTCGGCAATGCCGTCGCCGTCCGGATCGGCAAAGGCCTGCAGGTAGACGGCGCTGGGCGCCAAGGCTTTGATGCGGTCGAACAGCGCGGATATGTTGCGATACTGCTGGTGCGGATCAGGGTCATACACCATGTCCAGGTCCACCTGCATAATTCGCTGCACCGGGTAACGGGCGCGCAGGGCTTCGCCGTCGCGATAGCGGGAGTAAGCTCCGCTGTATGTTTGTTTCCCCCACAGGCCGCCGGACAGATTGATCGGAGGCTTCCGTAGATAATTGCCCGCGGCGAGGCTGTTCATAACGTCGTTGATATTCATATTCGGATACGCCATTTCGCGGCTGAAAGTCGGCCAGTCGTCCGTGGGCCCTAAGGAGGCGGTCAGGCTATAGCCGGCGTCCAGCGCGGCTTTGACCCCTACTTTGGTATAGTCGCCATAGGGCCAGACCAGCACGCGGGGCCGGCGTCCGGTGTGTTTGAAGATGATGTCGGCATTGCGGGTGACGTCCTGTTTGACACGCTGATAAAACTGTTCCACGCTTTCATAGGTTTTGTGGACAGGATCGTAGGCCAAGGTCGAGCAGGCGGGCTGCGGCACCTGTTGCGGGTCGCCGCTGTGCCCCCGGTGCAGGTTGTGGGTGTGCCCGGCAAGCTCCACCAGGCCGGAGCCGGCCATTTCTCTAATCTGGGCCCAACTGAGAAAAAAGGAGCGCGGCAGTTGGGCGGTTCCGCCGTAATCCACGGGTTTGTCCGCGGGCGTTTCCAGCCAGGCCGTTTCAAGGGCCAGCATGGCGGGGTACTTGTAGACGCGCAGCAAGGGATAGACCAGGTTGTAGAAACTCTCGTAGCCGTCGTCAAAGGACAGCAACACGGCCCTGGGCGGCAGCTTCTTTCCGCCTTTTGCCGCCCGCAGGATATCTTCGACGCTGACGGGCGTGTACCCGTTGGCTCGCAGCCAATCAAACTGGTTGGTCAACTCTTCCAGGGTGATGGATGTCATGTCCAGCGGGGCCAAAGCGCTGGGAGCGGGCACGATGTTATGGTAGCACAAGGTCACGAACGTGGGCTCTTTTCTCACCGTTGCCGCCTGGCCGAGCGAAGGGCTCAGCAGTATAAGAACGCAAGCGCAGACGCAGGCCAGGCGAAAAAGTGTTGTAAAACGGTGTGGCATATCAAAACTTCCAGCTTATGTTGAAAAAAACGTTAATGTCGTCTTCCCGGTCGCCGTCGTACGGCCTGCTCTCAAAGCCCACGCCGTAGGCGGCGGAAAACCTTTCGGTCCAGTTCAGACTCTGGCTGTATTCCAGAGTAAAGACGGGCAGGGTGCCGTAACTCTGTTGGGCGTAAGCGCCGGCGCCGGCAGTCACGGCATGACTCAGCGCCTTCTCGTAGCGGCGCCAGAGCACCGCGCCGTAGGTCAGGGAGCCGTCGATTTCCGCTTCACTTTTGGGGTTGAAATAGGGGCGGTCCGCGTTCTTGCTGTTGGCGCCGCCATGCACGCTGACCGTGCCGTCCACGTAGTGGGTGAATTCGTGCCACAGCCGCTGGGTGAGGGCGGCATCCAGGCCCAGGCGTTGGTTGCCGTCGGAAAAGCTCATACCCTGGAAGTTCATGCGGGCCGAGCGGCTTTCGTTCCAGTAGTAGTTGGCGCCCATGCTGTAGCTGTCGGCGGTGACGCCTTCGCCCCGGGCGCGCAGCGGCGTGTCGCGGCTGTCAATTTCAAAAGCGAAAGGAAAAGACCAGTGATCGCCCGGCGTCAGCGCGCCGTAGAATCCGGCCCCCATTTCGTTTGAACCCGAGTCGTCGTACCTGGCCTCAAGATTGGCCGTCACCCAGGGCACGCGGTATTCGACCCCCATCAGGGAAAGAAACTGCCGGGCAAGCCCCTCGTCGTAGCGGCCCCTGGCAAAGGCCATGCCGCCATACAGACGCCAGTCATATCCTATCGGCGGGCTGTACAGCCGGGCCTCAAGGGAAGGCTCCTGCGTGGGGCTGGACGTGCCGGCCGACGTGCCGCTAAGGGTGCTGGCCCAGTTGCCATCCATACGGAATTCATACAGCGAGTGGGCTTCCCAGCGCCGTTGCAGTTGCCTGACTGCTCTGGAGTAGGGAGCGTACTCTTTCAGGTCGTCAACAATGGCCTTTGCCGCGCGCCAATCTTTGGCGCCCATGCGGGCGTCGGCCTCGTGCGCCGCCAGGTTGATATCGTCCGGCACGAGAACCTGCCCTCTTTTGGCGGCTTCCAGGGCCGTTCGCGGCAGACCGCGTAAGATGTATGTGTCGGCCAGGCCGCTTTGCGCGTCGCTCGCGGCCGGGGCTTCATCCGCCAGTTTTCTGAAGTGCTTTTCCGCTTTTTCGAACGAGTTGGTGTACAAATAGGCGTAGCCAAGGGTGAGGTCCGAATCCAGCTTTCTCCAGTCCGTGTCCTTCAAGAACGGCTCATCCCCGGTGGGATTCACGCATAATTCCCGCGTGGACTTCGCCTGTCGCAGCGCGTCGGCCAACTGCTCGTTTTCCAGATAGGCCCAGAAAAGGCCGTTTCGCGCCCAATACAGGTCGTTCGGCTTGATGGGGGGAACGAACGCGTCTTTGGCGGCCACGATGGCCGCGTATATTTCCGCCGCTTTGTCCGGCTGCCGCAGGCGCATATAGGCATCGGCCGCCGCCAGTTGGGCTGACGGGGGAAGCAGGGGGACGCGGCCTTTGAGCGCTTCGTACTGGGCCACGGCCTCTTTGGCCAAAGCCAGGCCCGCCAGGGGCTGTATTCTGGCGATGTCGCGTTGCAGGCGGCAATCGGACTGCGGCGGGCATTGCGGATCGGCGTCCAGGCTGTCAAGAAGGGAAAGGGAGGCACGCAATCTGCTGTCACGCTCGGCCAGATTGCGCGGGATTGAAGCCTGCTCTCCCCAAAACGCATCTTCCAGCCCGACATCCACAGTGAGGGCCTGCAAACGCTCGGCGAGAGCGGGCGGAAGAGCCTCGCCACCCGGCCCGATGGTGATGGCGCGGGCCTCCTGGTGGCCGCCCGCGGCACTCAAGTCGAGAGCCACGGCAGAGCGGGCGTCCCGGCCGCTGCCGCGCGCGCCGGACTTGAGCGCTATCCGCATGTCGCGCATGGCCATGATGCGGTCATAGCCCATGCTTTCGCGCACGGCCGCTATCCGTGCCCCCAACCCCGGAGTGCGGCTGCGCTCCGCCTCGTCAAGAAGGCGAGCGGCTTTATACACGCCACCGACATCGGCCAAAACAACGGCGGCGGTGACAAGCAGCTCCGGGTTGCGCCTTTGTGCGGCCAGGGCCTTTTCAAAAAGTGTTTCACAGCCGTAGATGTCGCCTGATGCGGCCAGGGCTCGCGCTCCGGCCTCAACTGCGTAGGGAGGCGCCGTGGCAAGGCGCAAGCGGCGGGAATATTCGACGGCCTTGTCGTTTTCTTTGTTCCATTGCAGCAAAAAGAGATAGTCGCCAAGCAGGTACTGGTCATCAGGGTGCATCCGGTACAGTTTTTCGATGACGGCCAGCCCCTTGCTGATGTCGCCCTTTCGGGCGTCGGCCACAGCGGCGTCCTGTTCGGCGCGGTACGGCGACTCGGGTCTGGGCGGTATGACATGGGGCCGGTCAGGCGCGATCTGGCGGCGTAAATAGGCCTTTCCCGAGGCAATAGCCTTGGTGTCGGCCTCGGGAAACTTGAGAGAATAGGCCGTCAGCGCTTTGAGCCCCTGCGCGGCGTGCCCCTGATCTCCCAGAGTCAAAGCCCGCCCCAGGGCGATATCGGCATTGCCGGGAAATCGCGCGGCCCCCGCATCATACCAGAGCCGGGCTTTTGAAAGGTTTTTGCTTTTGCGCAAGGCAGCGGAAACCGCCTGCACGACATATTCCGGGACGCGCCCCGGCGTCAGGCCGGCGCTGAGAGCCACGGCGTCGGCATAGCGCCCGGCCCAGCAGGTAACGGTAATGTAATCATAGAGGATGGCGGGATCTTTTGGCTGCGCCTCATGCAACTGCTTCAAAGCCGCCAGGGCTTTCCTGTAGTTTCCCTTGCGGGCTTCGGCCACGGCTGCCTCACGGGCATCCTCGGACGTTGTTGGCCCGCTGACGCGCACAGGCGGTTCCATTGCGACTGCCGGCGGCGGCAAAAGCATGCAGCATACTGCCAAGATGGATACAGCGATACGTAACAAGCCCATTATCATTACCTTTTTTGGATTTGGGGCAATGCGGCCGATTTCGTATGCAAGTTGGCGGAGCGCCGAGCAGAGAAACCCCTATTTCATGTATACCTGATAATTTCGGATGGGGCGAGGAGGAATCGCTTTTTTTTGAAAAAATGCATTTCACTTTTGAGATTACGCAATGAGAGTTTAGCAAACGGTATACGTTTCAGCATATAACAACGCGAGAGTACAAAGATAAACGACACGCTTCGCGTCCGGCGAGCAATTTCAAAGTGAAATTGCTCTATGGCGTTCGTTTATCCATTTATGCAACCGTGATGTTTTCCCACTTTTCGCGCGGCAGCCACAAGCGCAATACGCGCTCTATCTCGCGCACTTCCAGCGGTTTTGACAAAAAGTCGTTCATGCCGCTTTGCAAAAACAAATTTCTGGCGTCGCCCACGGCGTTGGCCGTCAGGGCCACGACAGGCAGCCGCCTGAACTTTTCGCCGGGCATCTTGCGGATATGGGCGGTCGTTTCCACGCCGTCCATATCCGGCATCATGTGATCCATGAACACGAGATCGTAGTCGTTTTTTTTCAGCAATTTCAGGGCATCCCCCCCAGACAAGGCCGTATCCACGACAGCGCCGTACTCCAGCAACACGCTTTCGGCGATGATCAGATTCATCTCGTTGTCATCCACCACCAGCAGCCGCGCATCGCGGGCGGCCAGCCGCCCTTCTCCGTCTTTTTGCAACCCTTCACGCGCCGGGTCCACCCGCATGCCCACAAGCCGCGCTACCGCCGGGGAGGTCAGCGGCGCATACATGGTGACCGCTCCGCCCGGCAGGTTCCGCTCTTCCATGTAGCTGCGGGACAGACCGATCAGAGCGGCCTGCGGATCCGCTCTCGCCCTGACCCGCTCATGCTTCGCATAGTCGAAGAAAAGATGCGTGTACCCGCAAAGAAGGGAGCTCTCGTCGACCATCTTCACTTCAATGCCCATATCGCCGAGCTTGCGCGCGAGGCTGGACGCTTTGGGTGTATACTCCAGGCAAAGGGCCACCTTTTTGCCGCCGCCCTCTTCCGGCCCGACCACGGGTGAAGCGTCGGCAACCCCCTGCACCACCTCAAAGGAAAAGCAGGATCCCTTGCCGTACTCGCTACGCACCACTATGCTGCCGCCCATAAGTTCCAGCAGGTTCTTGGTGATGGCCAGCCCCAGGCCCGTGCCTTCGACGTTGCGGTTTTTCTTGGTGTCCAGTTGCGAAAAAGTCTGAAAAAGAGCCGGAATGTCCTCGCTTTTGATGCCCACGCCCGTGTCTTCCACCACAACCTTGAGCAAAACCTTGCCGCTGCCGGCGGGCACGGTGTCGATGCGCAGCGCGACATGCCCCTTGCTGGTGAATTTCACGGCGTTGGTCAGCAGATTGATCATGATCTGCTTCAGGCGGGTGCTGTCGCCCACCAGATTGCGGGGCAGGCCGGGGTTGTCTTCCACGATGAAATTCACAGGCTTGCCGCCGATGCGCACGCTGATCATGGTCACCACGTCGTTGATGAACGAGGCCGTGTCGTACGGTTCGGGAAGAATATCCACGGCGCCGGCCTCGATCTTGGAAAAATCAAGGATGTCGTTGATGATGGTCAACAACGAATTGGCCGCGATTTTGATGTTGCGCAGGCATTCCAGTGTGTTTCCCGGCGGATTCTGGCGCAGGGCGAGATCCGCCATGCCCAGAATGGCGTTCATGGGCGTGCGTATCTCGTGGCTCATGTTGGCCAAAAATTCGCTTTTCGCCCTGTTGGCCAATTCCGCCGCTTCCAGGCGGCGCTGTTCGGTGATGTCCGTGTAAAAACCTTCCAGCAGGCGGGGCGTGCCGTCGGGGTTGCGTTCCACCACGCGGCTGCGCTCCCAGATCCATTTGACGCTGCCGTCCTTCATGATCATTCTGAAGGTGGTCTCCAGCGGCAGACCGACGGAAAGAGTAACTTTGTTGATTTCCTCAAGCTCCTCCAGATCTTCCGGATGGATCATATCAAAAAATTTCAACGCATTGTTGTGTAAAAGTTCTTCGGGGCTGTACCCGGTGAGCGGCAGACAACCTTCGCTGACAAAGGTGAATGTGAAATTCGGCGGGTCGTTCAGGCATTGGTAAACCATGCCCGGCAAATTGGACATCAGGGTCTCGGTCCTGCGTTTGCTCAAAGCAAGCTCTTGCATGGCGTGATAGCGCTCGGCCGATTCAAGGGCCAGGGCGGTAAAGTCCGCCAGCGAACTGGCAAAGTTATGCTCGGCCGGGGTCCAACGGCGCACGGTGTGAAAATGCTCGATGCACACCACCCCCACCAGTTTGCCGCCCACCCGGACGGGAGCGTCAAGCAGCGAGCAGAGATCGGGACCGTACGCGTCACGCAGATGCGGCAAAACCGTGTCCGTGGCCGCGTCGTTGATGATGATCAGCCGTTCGTTGGTCAGCAGCCTGATATAATAAGGCAGATCGCTGAACGAAAAATCGTCCTGAACGCTGTGTTTGCCGTCCAGCATGCTGTAGCTGGTGATGCTGTCCAACTGCTGTTTTTCGTAATTCACGCGCCAGATGCCCACACGGGCGGCCTTTCCGACGGCCCGGCAACCTTCTTCGGCGATCACCTCGGTGGCGTCCTGCAGAATGCCCGCCGTCAGAGCCGGCGTTTTGGTAATTTTCGCCAATGCGTCGGTAAGTCTGTCCATATCAGGGGCGGGTTGGTCCTGTTCCGTCATGGCTCATCTCCATGGGCTGTTTCTGGCGGCGGGCGCTAACCGCCGCTGGCGCTGTCCGATCAAAAAATGCTATCTATTCCGCATGGTAACTGACTAAATTTCTCAATCAACGCAGACAAAACAGTATAGTACCGTGCGCCTTACCTCATTCTACTCTGAAAATATGGTTTACGGCAAGGAATTGCGGCTTTTTCCTGCAAAATTATGCGGTTTTTCAGCCACAAACCACTTTGAGGCGGCATCGCGTTAAAAAATAGAATTGAAGCAAAAAGACACTTGTGACGACACTGCCTAAGATCGCTACGCCGAAAAACCTCATTTTCGGCTTGCTCCGCCGCCTGCGGCGCGCAAAATTCTGACGGATTTTTGTGTTTACTTTGCAAGTAAACACTAGATAATCTCGTGACTATACGATCTAGTTTACGGGAAATTTACAAACCGCGGGCATAGGCTATATTCCGGGCTTGTCGTCAACTTGAGAAAATATTTTATATTTTCTCATTTTTGCTCTGAGCGTGTTCGGATTAATTCGCATCAGCGCGGCCGCGCCGTTCTTTCCGCTGACTTTTCCTCTGGTCAATTGCACAACCTTGCGTATGTGGGCGGTTACGACATCGTCCAACGCCAGCGAATGATCTTCGTTTTTTTCCCATACGTCCGCGGAAAGACCCGCAAAAACCGGAGCCGGCGCATTATGCCTGGCCAACCTGTGAAATCCGCCGCCCATCTCCGGCATAATGTTGAAACCATCCTTTTTGTTTCCCAGCCACAAAATAACCGCCCGGTCCACGGTATTTTGCAATTCGCGTATATTGCCCGGCCACGGGTAGGCGCAAAGCCGTTTCAGTTCGGAAGTCGAAACCTTGGGCAGATCCAAAGCCCCATATCGTATACAGCGTTTGTAAATAAAATAATTGAGCAATATCGGGATATCCGCGGGGCGCTCCCTGAGGGCGGGTATGTATACGGGAAAGATGTTCAGACGATACAAAAGGTCCTGCCTAAACTGCCCGCGTTCCACCAGAACGTTCATGTCACGGTGGGTGGCGGCGATCACGCGCACGTCCACATGTATGTCCCTGTCCCCGCCCACGCGCGTGATTATTCCCTCCTGCAGCACCCGCAAAAGCCTGCTCTGCGCGGTCAGGGGAAGTTCCCCCAACTCGTCGAGCAGCAACACCCCCTGATCCGCCCGTTCAAATACCCCGCGCCTCATGCTTATCGCGCTGGTGAAAGAGCCTTTTTCGTGCCCGAACAGTTCACTGTCCACCAGGGTGTCAGGAATGCCGCCGCAGTTTATTTTTATGAAGGGCGCGCTGTGCCGCACAGAACCCCGATAAATGGTATCAGCCACGATCTCCTTTCCGGTGCCTGTTTCGCCAAGCAGCAACACCGGGCAGTCCTGCCTTGAAACACTCCAGACCATATGCAGGACTTTTTGCATGCCGGGCAGGTCTTTTAGCGGCAGATAGTTGCCCTGCGGAAAATTGTTGTCCGGCTGCGTCAGATTCAGGGCCACGGTGTTCCAGTATGTGGCCAGGGTATCGCTGAGCACAAACATCCACGCCGCGTGCATTTCACTATAAATGTTCGCTTTTTTACTGACCAGACTGATGCTGGAGACATGCTTGCCGGCTATGATGTTGCGCATGAAAAGCATTGAAAACGGTTTGTCGGGATACCATCTTCGGAACCTGTTCAGAGTAATGAACTGGTCATCCTGGTCCGCGATGCGCAACAGCAGATTAGAGCTGCCCTGCGTAATGACCTGGCGCTGCTCTTCGGTCATGTTCACTTGTATGACTTGCGGATTTTCGATTCCGGGGGCGTACACATTGTAGCGCAACGTGCTGCTGTGCCCGATGGGATTGCATAACAGCAGATAATCCAGCGGAAACAGCCTTCCAAGCAACTTGAAACATAACTTCAGGACGTCATTGATGTCCGAGTTGTTGTAAATAACCTCCGCCAGTTCGTCACGCAGGACAAACACCTTTTTGGGGCACCGAGAAGGATAAATGGGCGTTTCAGTGAATATTTTCATGAAAATTCGGTAAGGCAAATAGGGCAAAAAAGCAATAAAAATTGTGATATATGGTAAATTTATGTCTTATATAATATATTCCATAAAATACCATTCATAACATAGTGAAAATATTATTTATATTGTTGGCACGCGCATTGCTATTCATAACTTCATTCCCTCCGAATGCCGCGAAAACATGGGGATGCAACTGTGAAGGCCAATTACAATGATTTGTGCCCGAATATGGATGACCTGCGCTGTATTCTGGTGAAAGCCGGGCTGGCCCTGCCCGAAGAAGATCCCGTTCTGACGCCGCTTTCCGGCGGCGTATCTTCCACCATATTGCGCCTGGATCTGGCCTCCGGGTCGTACTGTTTCAAGCAGGCCCTGCACAAGCTTAAAGTGGACAAAGACTGGTTCGCGCCTCGCGAACGCGTCTTCGCCGAAGCCGCCTACTTGAAAAAAGCCGCCCGGATCGCTCCGGGCAGCGTGCCGCGCGTGCTCCATGTGGACGCGGAACACGGCGCATTCATCATGGAGTATCTGGATTCGCGTTACACCAACTGGAAAACCGAGATGCTCGGCGGTTTCGTGCGTAAAGGAACGGCCCGAAAAGTGGCCGCGCTTCTTTCACTCATTCATAACGCCACGGCCGATGATCCTAAAACAGCGGCGGAATTCGCGACGCATGCAACGTTCATGTCCATACGCCTTGAACCGTATTTGCTGGAAACCGCCCGCCAGCATCCGGCATTTGCGGACAAGTTGCGGATGCTGGCGGACAGGACGCACCATACCAGACGAACGCTGGTGCACGGCGACATCAGCCCCAAAAATATTTTGATAGGGCCGGATGAGCAACCGGTCCTGCTGGACGCCGAATGCGCCTGGTTCGGCGACCCGGCTTTCGATCTGGCTTTCCTTTTCAACCATCTTTTGCACAAGGCCGCGCACCTTCCGGAGCATGCCGGAGATCTCATACATGAATGCAGGGATGTCGCCGCGGCTTACTTCCCCAAGGTAGGCTGGGAAAAACCGGAGGAGTTGGAACAGCGCGTGGCTTCCCTGCTTCCCGCCATGCTTCTGGCCCGCATAGACGGCAAGTCTCCGCTGGAATACCTGAAGCCGGAAGAACAGGATGCCGCAAGAAAAAATATTCTGCTTTTATTGGAAATCGACCCGCACCGCCTTGAAACAATAACGGCATTCTGGAGCAAGAGGTACGTGAAATGAACATAAAAAGTGTTCTGGCCAGGCGTATTTGGGATTCCCGCGGAAACCCCACCGTGGAAGTGGAATTGTCGCTGGAAAACGGCTTAACAGCAAGGGGAATCGCCCCCGCTGGCGCTTCTACCGGGCAGTACGAGGCTTTGGAACTGCGGGACGGAGGGCCCGCTTTTGGCGGCAAGGATGTGCAAAAAGCCCTTGCCGGGTTGCGCAACGAAATCGCCCCCGCGCTTGTCGGGCGCGATGTTTTCGACCAGGCCGGCATTGACCGCATGCTCGTGGAACTGGACGGAACCCCCGCGAAGTCTCGCCTGGGCAGCAATGCCCTGGTGGCATCGTCCCTTGCCGTGCTGCACGCCGCGGCGGCGGCGTCTGAAAAACCCTTGTGGCAATATCTTGCCAACGGCAAACCCGCCTCGTTGCCCATGCCGCAAATCCAGATTTTTGGAGGCGGAGCGCATGCCGAACAGCGCGTGGACGTTCAGGACTTTCTGATTATCCCGCTTGGCGCGAAAGACTTCGCCCACAGCCTGGAGATGACCGCGGAAGTTTATCGCCATGCCGGTCTGATCATGAAAAAACGCGGCCTTCTGGCCGGTGTGGCGGACGAAGGCGGCTACTGGCCCATGTTCAAAAACAACGAGGACGTTCTGTCCACGCTGGTGCAGGCCATTGAAAACGCCGGTTTTGACCCGGGCAAGGAAGTGGGCATCGCTCTGGATGTGGCATCCTCTGAATTTTACAAAGACGGCCTGTATACCCTGGCCCTGGATGCGAAAAAATATAACAGCGAAGATTTTATCGAACTGCTGC
>JAVBRE010000160.1:0-13196 GCA_031548325.1 Desulfovibrionaceae bacterium | reverse complement strand
AGCGTTACCGAAAGGCCGGACATGCGCTTGGAGTGGCAGTTGGAAACGGCGCTTTGCCCCACAACCTGCTCCCAGGAGTGCTGGATTCTGCCTTCCGCCATGCTAGTCTTGATGGTTTCCAGCCCGTTGATGATTTCCACCAGCAGGGCGTTTTTCTGCATGTTCTCCTTGAAACCCTTTTCCGCCGTGCGCTGCATGGGAACCTGCAAAAAAAGGCCGCCGCAGACTACAATGGGGATGGCCAGCAGCGGAATGATGACCAGCGGACCGCCCAGAAGGCCGATGATAACCAGAAAGATGAAGAGAAACGGCAGGTCCACCAAAGCCAGCATGGTCGTGGACCCGAAAAAGTCCCGCAGGGATTCGAATTCCCGCAGGTTGTTGGCGAGAGATCCCGTGGAATCGGGCTTCGCGTCCAGCCGCAGGCCGAGCAGGTGCTGCATCAGGCGGCTGGCCAAAATGACGTCGGCGCTCTTGCCGGCCGCATCCACAAAGTAGCTGCGCAGATTGCGCAGCAGAAAATCGAACATATAGGCGATGGTGATGCCCACGGCCAGCACCCAGAGGGTGTCCGTGGCCTTGTTGGGCACGACGCGGTCGTACACGTTCATGAAAAACAAAGGGCCGACCAGGGCCAGCAAGTTCACGACGATGCTCGCGCCCACCACATGGCGATAGATGGGCATAAAATGGAACAGGGTGTCCCAGAACCAGCGCTTGGTCTTCAGCAGCTTGATTTCACTTGCCCGCTTGTCCAGCTTGGCTTCGGGCCTGGCGAAAATCGCATAACCCAGATGTTCTTCTTTCAGGTTTTCCAAAGGAACGGTTTGGGGCGCCGTGCCCATCTCGGGAAAAACGACGTCCGCCGTATCTTTGTCCAGCTTGGTCAGCACGCAGCATTTGTCGTCTTTCAGCAGCAGAATGCAGGGCAGGGTCAGTGGAGAGATGCCGCCGAGCGCCCGGTTCATGATGGACGCCTGCATGCCCGCGCCCCTGGCCGCGCGGATGCAGGCCGCCGGACGCAGAACGCCTTCGCCCGCCGGCAAATTGGCGATCAGCAGTTTTGTGGAAACCGGCTTGCCGTGCAGCCGAAACATGGTGGCCATGCACTGAATGAGAGGCGGGTCAAAATCCACATCCGCCGGTTCCGGCATGGTCGTGTTTTGCGCTTGGGCCTGTCCCGGCTGCGCGGAAGCGGCCGCGCTCTTCGCAGGTTCGGGCCTTGCCGTTTCGGCTTCCGTTGTCACTGCCGGAGCCTCTTCCGCCGCCGCGGCGGACATGTCATGTGCTGAAGTCGACACGCTGAATCCCCTTGTCACCTGGTATCTATCTGTTGTTGCGAGCAAGGACGCGCAGCCGGCGACCGCATCCACGACCCCTTCCCGTCCCCCGGAAACGCGCCTGGCGGCGTGCAATTAGAATAGACCGCAATTCAGAGGGCGACCGCCCAACTCAAATGCGGCATATACTTTATCAATGTTTCTACTGTATGCCCAGTATACGGCCGCGTCAACCGGTGAGAGGGAAATAAATCAAGGACAAAGCGTCATCGGACAGTCTATGACCGACTCGTCGAAACGCAGGGGACGGGAGCGGACCGAATCCCTCTTTTTCGCTTCAAATTTTGATTATGAGACGAGTTCTAGAGCAGTTCACACTTGAAATGCTCTGCAAGGATTCGCTGACAAATCCTTGCAGAGCAATCCATTCGTTCCATTCGCGAACTGCTCTAAAAGTCCCACTTCAGACGCAAACTGCCGGTCACGCCTTCGCGTACCCCGACATAGCCCTGCAAACCCAGATCAAAGGACAAGCCCGCCAACGCGCCGCCCGTGAAGGGCGTAAGCGTCAGGCCCAGTTCGCCCGAGGCCGTGTCGCCCCGCAGGTCCGGTTCCTTGATGCTCAAGCCGTTGGCGGTTGCCCGCGCCCCGCCGTCGAACTCGTGATCAAAGTATGCGCCCGCGTAGGGCGAGACGTTCTCGTTCGCCGCGTAAACAAAACGCGCGCCGGACCGCCAGCGCTGTGAATCCGCCGCCTTGAAACGAATGCGGTCGCCCGAGATGCTGACGGAATCGCTGTTCTGATGCGTCCAGATGTAGCGGGTGGAAAAATCAAGGCTGGCCTTTTCGTTCATCTTCCAGATGTAGCCCAGCCCGGCGGAAGCCCCGTAATAGGCGGAACCGGAATCGTAATCGGTATTTTTGCCCGCGCCGTTCAAGATGTCGTCGCTGCTGAAATCCACGCGCACCTGCCCGGCCCGCAAGGAGGCGTCCGCATACGCGCCAAAAGGCGCTTCATAGCGGGCCATGAGCCCGCCGCCGTAATAATTCGTGTTGCCCTCGCCTTCCACGGTCGGCAGGCTGCTAAAACTGTTGTACGCGTCGTAATTGCCCCAGCCGGCCTCAAAAAAACCGCCGGCGAGAAAGGCGCCGCTCTTCGGCGCCAAAGGCGCGCGCCAGGCCAGGCCCGCCATCATCGAGAACCCGTCCACATCCACGCGGGAACCGGTGTTGTAGCGCGAATGCCCGCCCCCGGCCACGGCGAAAGGCGCAAGGCCCGCGCCCTGTCGCTGCGTCGCCAGCAGCGCGCTGTACATGCCGGGGCCGATGATCAGGTCCGCGCCCTGGCCCACAAAGGCCAGACCCGCCAGACGGCCCTCGGACAGGGCTTTCAACTGGGGATTGGCTGATGCGCTTATGGCCGTTGCATACAGGTTGTCCGCATCGTAATGCAGATAAAAATCGTAGAGGCTGGCCACGCCCGCCACGCCCGTGCTGTAGTTGTTGACGCCCGTGGCGATGAGGCCCGTGCCGCTGTGGATCAGAGTCACCCTGTCGCCCGGCTGCAGGGCGGATTTTCCGCCGGCGACGCCCACCGCGACGAGGCTGTTCGAAATGTCGGCCATGCCTCCGGCCCCGTCGCCCCGGCTTGCCGTAAGCACGGTCCGGCCGGCTTGCATGCTGGAGGGCAGGTAAAAGTTGTAGCTGGCGAAGTTGGCTATGCCCGCGGCCTTCATGCCGGAACTGCGCAGGTTCAGGCTGTTGCCGGTCCGGGCGTCGCCTGCATCGCTCAGGCCGCCGCACAGAACGGCGCTTGTCAGCACGGGGGAACCGGAAATGGTCACCGTGTTGCCCGTGGCGTCGCCGAGGACACTTATGCCGCCCAAAACGTCGCCCCGCACCGTGCCGCCGCTGACGGTCACCGTGTTGCCCGTGGCCGCGCCGCCGCTGTAGCCGCCAAAAACGCTGCCCCGCACCGTGCCGCCGCTGACGGCCGCCCTGTTGTCCGTGACCGCGCCGCTGAAGCTGTAGCCGCCGGCGACTATGTTCCCCACCGTGCCGCCGCTGACGGTCGCCGTGTTCTTTGCGGCGCTGCCCCAAACGCTGCCGCCGCCATAGACGGCGTCCCCCACGGAACCGCCCGATACGAACGCCTCGTTGCCCGTAACGCTCGTATCGCTGACGGCGGCGAAAACGGCTCCCCGCACCTCGCCGCCCGCGATGACCGCCCTGTTGCCCGTGGCGGCGGCAGCCGCGGTCTGGCCGGCGACGACAAAGCCGCGTATGATGCCGCCCGTGACGGTCACCGTGTTATTCACCGACTTGCCGAAAAGGCTGGCGCCGCCGTAGACGTCGGACTCCGCCGTGCCGCCCCTGATGAAGACCTGGTTGTTCGTAACCGCCGCCGCGTCGATCCTGTTCACGCCGCCGAAAACAGCGTTCAGCGCGCCGGGGGCGTTCAGGGTAACGCTGTTGTTGCTCAGGCTGCCGCTTTTGCCCGTATGGCTGCCGCTGGGGGCCAGAGAATCGGGATACGGGATTCCCAACGTGGGGATATCTTGCAGCGCCGCGCCGGGATAGGTCACGGTTTCTCCGGCCGCGGCCAGAGCGGAGCCGGTCGGGCAGAGCAGAAGAGCCAGACAGAGCGCCGGGCGGCAAAGGGCTGTTGCGATCGTCGCGGCGATCCCCTTCCGGGCGCTTGCATCGCTTCCGGACGGGGATCGCCGCTGGCCGTTGACTCCTGAAAAAGAAGAACCGCCACGCATAATTCGCCTCACTGCTGTTATAGTAGTGCGGGCGCGCGCCCACCCGCCGGAGCTTCCGTCAGAATCCCGTGCAGAATACGCAGCGTATACCTACATGTAAAAAAACAGCAAAGTCAATCCGGGTCATTCCCGCGGGCTTTGGCCGGCTTGCCGCTCTTGTCAATTCATTCGTCGCTCCAGGGCGGCCCCTGCACCGCTTCCCATTCCTGCCATTTTTCTTCGGGCCAGGGATGAAAGTCGTCAAGGTGCTTGGAAAAAGCCGACATCAAAAAGCCGTCCACCCAGGCGAAAATATCATGCCGGCGCAAGATGCCGCGAATGTTCCGCATGGTCCGCCGACGCCGGCTCATGGGTATGTCGACGGCCTGGCGGATGGCCCCCGCCATGCCTCTGATGTCGAAAGGGTTCACCATCAGAGCGTGGCTGTGAAATTCCATGGCCGCTCCGGCGAATTCACTGAGGCACAAAATGCCGCTGGGGTTGCAGGCGGCGTATTCTTTGGCCACCAGATTCATGCCGTCGCGCAGAGGCGTTATCAAGGCCATGTCCGCGGCCAGATAATAGCTGACCAGTTCTTCGCGCTCCAGGTTGCGGTATACATAATGCACCGGCGTCCAGCCGGGGGTGGCGAACTGGCCGTTCAGTTCGCCCACCGCGCGCTCGATTTCTATTTTCATGGCCTTGTACTGCGGCACTTCCTGGCGGCTGGGCACCAGAATCTGCACCATGCAGATGCGCTCGCGCAGTTCCGGGTAGGTGCGCAGCACTTCGCGTATGGCGCCCAGACGCCGGGGTATGCCCTTGGTGTAGTCCAGGCGGTCGGCGCCGAAAAGCAAAAAGCGGTCGCCGAAGGCGGCGCGGATGTCTTTGCTTTGCGCCTTGACCTCCGGCCGCGCGGCAACAGCCGCAAAGGCCTTAAAATCGATGCTGACGGGAAAGGTGCCCAGGCGCGTTCTGTTGCCGTCCACCGAAAGGCTGTTCACCGACCCCCGGCCGCGTTTGAAGGCCCCCCGGTGCAGGCGTTTCACCACTTCGTAAAAATTCTGGCGGTCACGGACGGTCTGAAATCCGACCAGATCGAAATCAAGCAGTGCGTCCACGATCTGGCGCCGCCAGGGCAGCTTCATGAAGACGTCGGCCGGGGGAAAGGGAATATGCAGAAAAAAACCCGTGCGCCGCGCCTGTTCCATTTCCTTGAACAACGAGGCCAACAGCATCAGGTGATAGTCGTGCACCCAGATGAAGTCGTTTTCGTCAGTGGCGTTCAGGGTCACCTCGGCGAACTTGCGGTTGGCGGAACCGTACGCGTCCCAGCATTGCGGATCATGCCCGAGAGGCAGTTGAAATTCATGAAAGAGCGGCCAAAGAACTTCATTGGAAAAGCCCTGGTAAAAACCCTTGATATCCTTTTCATCAAGGTGGACGGGCAGCAGAAGATACCCCAACTCGCGGGAAAAGGACCGCAGCAATTTGCCCAGGCCCTTGTCCGACGAGCCGGGCCAGCCTATCCAGGTGCCGCCCCGGTTCTGCAGCACCGGGGCCAGGGCGGTGACCAGCCCACCGGCGCCCTGGCTGACCGTCGTCCTGCCCTCCTCATCGCGGGAAACCGCGATGGGCAGCCGGTTGGAAACCACGATCAGTCTGCGCTCCTCGATCCGGGTCATAGTGACTCCTTGCGCCGCCGTTCAGGACAAAATCCGCAATACCGCTTCGGCGGTATCCAGAAGCACGGGCGTCTCCGCGGGGTTTTCGTCAAGGCTGTGTTCCAGCCTGTTCAAAATCTGTTTCAACACGCACAGTTCCAGAAACTGGCGGCGCTCCTCTTCGCCCTTCGGCAGAAAATCAACGTCGCCGGCGTTTTCATAATAGCCGCTCATGAAGGCGGTGCAGGCGATATGGCGCCACAGGGCCAGCCAGGGCAACAACTGTTCCTTGTCCGCCGGGCTGCCCGCCAGGTGGCGGCGCAGGACCCCGTCGGCTCCCATTCCGATAGAAAAGAGCATGCTGGCCACGTCGCGCATGGGAGAGTGCTTGAGAACGCGTTCGCTGACCGGCAGCCGGGCATCGCCGTCAAAATTCACCAGCATGAGGTCCTTGCCCCGATGCAGCACGCTGGTCAGCCGGAAATCGCCGTGAATACGAATGCGCAGGCCCGTGGTTTCCATACGCAGCAGGGCGGAAAAACGGTCCAGAATGTCCTGGCCGGGAAAACCCCGCAGCAATTGCCCGCCCCGGCCGACCGTGGCCCGGCGCAGTTCCTCTACCCCCAGGCCCACGCGATGGGTTTGGCTGCGCATGGTCTGGTACACCGAACGCAGATAGCTTTTGCTGAAGCGCTCCGGCGCCATGGACGGCGTGTTCACCCCCGCCAGCACCGTGTGCAGCTGCATCAGGCGGCCGCCCAGCCCCCGGAAAAATTCCGTCACATAGGCGTCCACCATGGCCGCCTGCTCGTCCGTAACCACAAAGCTCCCCTTCAAGGGGTTGGGCTCGGTATGGCCCGGCGTGGGAAGGCCGGAAGCCAGAACCCGCTCAAAAAAACGCCCCAGAGCTTCGAGCAGGAAAGATTTGCCGTCTTTGGCTCCCTGCGCGTATTCCATGGCCACGGCCAGAGTCAGAGGCGCGCTGTGCGGCGGCTGCAGGGACAGAGAGGCAAGAAGGCGCGGCACGCCGGGAAAATGGACCGCGGCCAGGGTGTTCAGGATTTCCGCTTCGGGGTTGATGCCTTCTGTGGGACGCCGGTAAAACTTCACGTAAATGGCTTTGTCCAGGGCGTGGGTGCTGGTGTGCGCCGATTCCCGGATACGGCGCAGCACGCCGGGACTTGAGGCCAGAAGTTCGCGCAAAAGAGCCGGGGCGTACGCCTGGGTGCGGAAGTTGCCCGAGCGGCCGTGGCGTTTGCGCAAGGACCCCATCAGCGCGACAAAGGTCCGCACGGCTTCGGGGCGGGCAAAACCGTCTTCCAGAGCTTTGGTCTGGCCCTTGACGTGAATCCAGGCCAGCACGCCTTCCGCATCCTGTTCGGACGCGGCCTGTTCCCGGCGATCCACGGCCGCGCCGAGCATGAAAAGGTGGATATTCTGCAGACTCGATTCATTGGTGTCTTCGGCCAGCACGAGAGAGGCGTCCATCTGCCGGCCGCGCAGGCTCAGCGAATCAAGAAGCGCAAGATCGCGGGGCCGCCCTTCCCGCGTGACGGAAAGCGCGCCGCTGTCCAGAAGAGCGGGCAGTACGACCCGTTCCAGACGGGTCAGGTTCTCGCGGGCAAAGAGGCCGGCTTCTTCCGTATAAGTCAGGTCTGGCAGCGCCGATCCGGATTCGCGCGCCGCGCCGCCGGTCTCTTCCAGCCGCAGCCAGAAATAGTCGTGCGCTCCCATGGTAAGACAGTAAGGCCCTTTGCCGATGACCGGAAAACGGGAATTGCCGAACGCCTCGACCGGCACGCGACCGGCAAGGTCGGTCAGGTCCAGTTCCGCCGTCTGGGCGAAACGGGAAAGATTGGCCACAACCAGCAAACGGGCGTCGCCCCAGGTTCTGAGAAAAGCCAACACCCGGGTGTTTTCCGTGGGCACAAAGGTCAGCGCACCCCTGCCCAGAGCCGGCTGCGCCTTGTAAGCCGCGATCAGCCGCCGCATCCACCACAAAAAGGAGGACGGCAATCGTTCTTCGGCTTCCACGTTGACCGCTTCGTAGTGATATTCCGGGTCAATGACCAGAGGCGGGAACAGGGCATGGGGATTGGCCGTTGAAAATCCGGCGTTGCGCTCGCTGGTCCACTGCATGGGCGTGCGCACGCCGTCGCGGTCGCCCAGATAGTAATTGTCGCCCATGCCTATTTCGTCGCCGTAATAGATGATGGGCGTGCCGGGAAAGGAAAAGAGCAGAAAATTGATCAGTTCCATCTTTCTGCGGTTTTTCTGCATCAGGGGCGCCAGACGCCGCCGGATGCCCAGGTTGATGCGGGCCAGATTGTCGCGGGCGTACGCCCGAAACATGTAGTCGCGCTCTTCGTCGCTTATCATCTCCAGGGTCAGTTCGTCGTGGTTGCGCAAAAAAAGCGCCCACTGGCAACCCTCGGGAATGACCGGCGTCTGCTTCATGATGTCGATAATGGGATAATTGTCCTCCATCCACATGGACATGAAAATGCGGGGCATCAGCGGAAAGTGGAAGGCCATATGGCATTCGTCGCCGTCGCCGAAATAGCTGACGGCGTCTTCGGGCCACTGGTTGGCTTCAGCCAGCAGCATACGACCGGGAAAGTTCGCATCGACGTAGGCGCGCAGCTCTTTCAGATAAGCGTGGGTTTCCGGCAGGCCGTCGCAGCTTGTTCCTTCCCGCTCGATCAGATAGGGCACGGCGTCCAGGCGCACGCCGTCCACCCCCATGCCCAGCCAGAAATCCACAACCCTGAACATGGCCTTGCGCACAGCCGGATTGTCAAAATTCAAGTCCGGCTGGTGCGAATAAAAACGATGCCAGTAATAGGCTTTCGCCCGCGCGTTCCAGGTCCAGTTGGATTCTTCGAAATCGTTGAAGATGATGCGCGCGTCGCGGTACTTGTCCGGCGTGTCGTTCCAGACGTAAAAATCCCGGTGGGAGGAATGCGGTCTGGCCTCGCAGGCCCGGCGAAACCAGGGGTGCTGGTCGGACGTATGGTTCAGCACCAGTTCGGTAATGACCTTGATGCCCCGGCCGTGCGCCTCGCGCAAAAAATGCCGGAAATCGGCCAGCGTGCCGCAATCGGGGTGCACATCCATGTAGTCCGATATGTCATAGCCCGCGTCGCGCAAGGGCGAGGGGTAAAAGGGCAGCAGCCAGAGGGCTCCGACCCCGAGCTTTTCCAGATACCCCAATTTATCCACAAGTCCCTTGAAATCGCCGATGCCGTCGCCGTTGCCGTCGGCAAAGGTGCGCACGTGCATCTCGTAAATGATGGTCTCCTGGTACCATCGGGGATTGTTGGCTGTCATATGCGCGGTCCCCTCCTGTCTCGGATTGCCCGCCGAAGCGGCGGAAAATTCGCCAGATACGGAAACAGTGCCAGAAAGACAGGGACAGGGGCAAGAAAAAATGTGGGCTGAATCACGCCGAATGGAATGAGCGCCCTTTTCGCGATTTTTATTTTTTATTTGCCAAGATATATAAGCTCTTAAGTATTTCTTAAGCAAAGCATGATGATCTGCTCTCACGATTAGGCATTCAATTTTCATCTTTCGGAGGGCGACATGCATGTAATACCCCTGGCACACGCAGAGACCGCGCGGGTTGTTTTCGCGGCGGGCCGGGCCGCGCCCCTTGTGCTTTTCACCATTCTCTTCTGGGCCGGATCGGGAGCGCAATGCGCGCTGAGCAAAGAAGGCGGAGGCTTCGCGGGGCCGGGCATCGCCGTGAGTTTGGCGAAGCAGGCCGAATCCCTGCGCGATGATACTCCTGTTATTTTGCGCGGCCGCATCACCCGCAGCCTGGGGGGAGAAAAGTATCTATTTACCGATACGAGCGGATCGGTGATTCTGGATATTGATGACAGCATCTGGAACGGTCAGCGCATAACTCCCGATGATCCGGTGGAAATCCACGGCGAAGTGGACAAGGACTGGGGATCCGTGGAGATCGACGTTGACAGAATCGTGAAACAATAGCCGAAGCGGGGAACGTGATCATGGGTTCCGCCGCCCCGGCTGCGAACCCAAGGAGCGGCGGATATGCGCATTCTTCTCATTGAAGACGACCCTCTCATCGGCGACGGCATCAAAGCCGGCCTGAACCGGCACGGCGTCGTCACGGACTGGGTTGAAGACGGCCGCGCCGGGCGCGAGGCCCTGAGCCTGTCCGAGTACGACGCGGTTGTTCTTGACCTGTCGCTGCCAGGCCTTGACGGGCTGGACATCCTGCGGCAATGGCGCGCTTCCGGCCGAACGGAGCCCGTATTGGTGCTCACGGCGCGCGGCGCCATCGATCAGCGGGTGGAGGGCTTGAATCTCGGAGCGGATGATTACCTGGGCAAGCCTTTTGCCCTGGAAGAACTGCTCGCCCGGCTCCGTTCCCTGGTCCGGCGCAGCCGCGGAGCACCCACGGCCATGCTGGGCCACGGGGCCGTCGTCTTCAACCCGGAGAGCAGGACAACCACCCTGGAGGGCAAGGAGATTTCTCTCAGCCCGAAAGAAACGGCCCTGCTGGAGCTGTTTTTGCTGAACAGACGCACCGTGCTTTCCAAAAGCTTCATCGAGGAAAAACTGTATCCCTGGGGAGAAGAGGTCAGCAGCAACGCTGTGGAAGTGCATGTGCATCACATCCGACGCAAACTCGGCAACGCTTTCATCAGAACCGCCCACGGCATGGGCTATGCGCTGGGGGGTGAGTCATGAGTTTCCACGGCCTTGCTTTCGGCGAGCGGGTGTCCGCATGGACGAGCGCTATGGGAAAAAGCCTGCCTGAAACGCGGCGCTGGAGCCTGCGCCTGCGGTTGAGCTTTTTCTTCACCTTGCTGGCCATTGCCGCATGGCTGGCTGCGGCCGCCTTTGCCTGGTGGGAAAGCCGCAAGTATATTGATGAATTTTATGATTCACAGCAGATGCTTTTCGCTAAAAGGCTGGCTTCGGCGGAGCTGAACAGCCTGACGGACAGGCTTCCCAGCACCAAAAAGGCTCTGCGGGGAAGTCGAAGCGCCCAAAAGGGCGACCTTGAAGATGACGCGCTCGGCTTTGCCGTTTTCAGCAAAGACGGCAAGGCACTCCTGACCGACGGAGAAAACGGGGACTATTTTATTTTTGAAAACCAGGGGAACGGATTCGTCAATACGAAAATTTATGGATCTGATGACCCCTGGCGCATCGTCTGGCTGACGTCTCCCGACGGCGGGCATGTGGTGGCCGTGGGCCAGGAACTGGATTACCGCGACGACATGGCCTTTGACATGCTCTTGCAGCAGTTGACCCCCTGGCTTTTGTTCCTGCCGGTGCTGCTGGCGGGCATGATCTGGCTGCTGGGGCGTGAACTCGGCCCCTTGCGCAAGGTGGCGCGCGAGCTTGAAAGCAGAGCGCCGGAAGAGACCGGCAGTTTGAAAACAAAGGACGTTCCTTCCGAGGTGTACCCGCTGGTAAAAGCGCTCAATGACCTTTTCGCCCGTATCGCGGGGATGCTGGCCCGCGAGCGCGCCTTTATTTCCGACGCCGCCCACGAGTTGCGCACCCCCCTTGCGGCTCTGCGCATTCAGGCGGAAGTGGCCGGCCTTGCCGCTGACGACCGGGAAGCGAGAGATCACGCCCTTGACAACCTGCTTCACGGTATTGACCGGTGCTCTCGCCTTGTGGAGCAACTGCTGACGCTTTCACGTCTTGAGGCGCTGCAGGACGCTTCCGCGGGAAAGACGGGCGACGGGGGGCAGGCCCTCGGCCTTATTCTCGGCGTTCCGGACTGGCCCCTCCTATTGCGCGAAAGCGTCCAGGAGCACGCGGCCGCGGCCCGGGCAAAAGAAATTTCCCTGGACTGCGCGATTTCGTCGGCTCCCGAGCCGCTGCCGGGCTACCCTGTGCTGATCAGCCTGGTGTTGCGCAACCTTCTGGACAATGCGGTCAAATATACCCCCGCCGGGGGACGCATAACTCTGCTGCTGGAACGGCGGATGCTGACCGTCGCGAACAGCGGACCCGGCGTGCCGGACTCTTTTGCCCCCCGGCTGGGAGAACGTTTTGCCCGGCCGCCCGGCCAGGCCGAGCCGGGCAGCGGCCTGGGGCTGTCCATAGCCCTGCGGGCGTCCAAACTCAACAACATCAACCTGCTGTTGCAAAACAATGTGGAGAGCAGTGAAGGCGGGTTCATCGCCCGGCTTGTGATGCCATAGCATGCCGCCGCTGCATCCCCACGGAGGAGATGAATATGTCTGCCGTCTACAAAAACAAAAACTTACGGTACGGATCGGGGCGCAATGCCATTGATATTGACGGCCTGTACGACAGTACCCTCACGGACAGCGGCGGCAACAACAAGCTTAGCCTGGGCGAAACATGGCGGGAAAACGCGGTTGAAGACAGTTCCATCATTCTGAGCGGTAAAAACACGGTCACGGGCCGGGCGCGCGAAAGCGTGCTGGATGAAAGCAGCATCACCTTCAATCACGGCGGCAACACCGTGAACCTGAAGGGGGGCGAAAGCGCCCTGGATGAAAGCCGGATGTATTTCAAAGGCGGCGGCAATACGGTCTCTCTCTCCGGAACCGAGGATGCCGTCAGCGACAGCGCCATAACGGCCGCCGGCGGAACCACGTTTGCCATCACCGCCACGGGAACGGCCATGGACGAAAGTTCGCTCTCCATTTCCGGAGGCAGCAACAGCGTCACCATCAAAGGGAAAACAGCCCTTGAGGAAAGCAGGGTGACGCTGGGCGGCGGAAGCGACTCCCTGAGCGTCACCGGCGCGGTCCGCGAAGGCAGCATCATTGACACGGGCTCTGGCAACGACCGCGTATATCTGAACGCTTCCGTCACGTCATCCGCGGTACGAACCGGTTCGGGCAACGACAGCATCAGGCTGTATGCCGGCAGCAGACTTGGCGCCCGCAGCACCGTCGACGGCGGCAGCGGCACGGACACCCTTGATACCCGCTATGTTGCCAACTGGAATACGGCCGGCCTGGCAAGCTCCGGCGCAACGGTCAAAAGCGTTGAAATCCTGAATATGGAAGGCGGCTCTTCACCCGCGGGCATACACGTCACCGGCGCCGGGCTTGCCCGCATCACTCCCGACCTTCTGACTTCCGGTCTGGCGGGACATCGTATTTTGAGAATCCGCGGCAATGCCGATGACCGGGTAACCTTCGCCTCAACGGAAAAATGGGCGCCCGTCGCATCCGGCGGCAAACCCGCCGAATACACGGTCGGCGGCGTCGCTTACAATCTCTGGAAAAACGCCACCGGGCAGCGGGTTCTGGTGGAACAGGAAATCCCCGCCGGGTATGCCGCCTCAACAGCCGCGATTGCGGAAAAAACCCTGAATTACAGCGCTGACGCCGTCGGCCGCATTGTCTCTCTTGAAAGCATTAATGGATACAGCCTGAAAAACGGCGTTCTCAAACTCGGCAGCGGCGCCGACACCGTCAAGCTGTCCGGCAAGGCGGCAAGTTCAACCATTTCACTTGGCGGGGGAGACGACT
>JAVBRE010000234.1:0-10394 GCA_031548325.1 Desulfovibrionaceae bacterium | reverse complement strand
CGCTCATTCCGCGCATCCTGACGGAAATGGCCCATTCGGCCACGGGCATCGACATTCACCCCGGCGCGACGATCGGCGAAGAATTCTTCATCGACCACGGCACGGGCGTGGTGATCGGCGAAACCTGCATCATCGGCAGGGGCTGCCGCTTGTACCAGGGCGTGACGCTGGGCGCGCTGTCCTTTCACAAGGAAGCCGACGGCACCCTGACCAAGGGCATTCCCCGGCACCCCATTCTTGAGGACGGCGTCACCGTTTACGCCGGGGCCACAATTCTGGGCCGCATCACCATCGGCAGAGGTTCCGTCATCGGCGGCAACACCTGGGTCACCCACGACGTGCCGCCGCATTCGCGCCTGGTACTGCCGCAGTCCGCAAGCAACGGCGCGCCGGCCGGGGCCTGATGCCCGGAGGAAAGGCTTTATGAGACGGATGCGCCGCCTGATCGCGGCCCTGATCCTGATCCTCTTTGCCAACGCCGAAGCGGTCGCCTGCACTCTGTGGGCGGCCGTCGGACCGTCCGTGGCGGGCGGCGGCGCCCTGATCGTCAAAAATCGCGACTGGCCGGAAGAGGGCGAAAGCGCGACGACGGTCACGCCGGAAGAGGGCTGCCGCTACTTCGCCGTTCTGGCCCACGTCACCTCCAAGAAGACGGGACGGAAATTCACCCGCACCGTCGCCGGACTCAATGAAGCCGGTCTGGCCGTGGTCAGCGCCAGCGCAAGCTCCATACCCGAAAAGCAACGCATGGCCGACAAGAACAACGGCAAGCTGATGCGGCAGCTTTTATCCGGGGCGAGAAGCGTGGACGAGGCCCTGGACCCGGCCAGATTCCCGCCTTCGTTGTTTCAGGGGCCTCGTTTTCTGCTGCTGGCGGACGCGCGCGAGACAGCCTGGGTGGAAATCGGCCTGGGCGGCAAATTTTCCGTGCGCAGGGTGAAAAGCGGCGTTTTGACCCATACCAATCATTTTCTGGCTCCGGACATGCAGGACTTCAACATCCGGGTCGGCAAAAGCAGCGCGCTTCGTTTTGAGCGCATAGGCACCCTGTTGCGGGCGGGGCTCAAACCCTACACCCTGGACCGGTTCACGGCTTTCGCGCGGGACGCGGCCGCCGGGCCGGACAACAGCATCTTCCGCACCGGCTCCAAGCCGGCCGGGACCCGCACCCTGTCCGTCTTCGCCGTTTCCCTGCCGCCGCAAGGCCCTCCGGAAATAAGGCTGTGGATGAAAGAGAGCGGCGCGAACGATTTCACCACCCTGCGGGCAACGGATCTTTTTCCGCCGCGAGCAAACAACTAGAGCAGAGTATCAAAGAGAAATTACTCTAATCGACGAACAACGCGACAAGGATGTTCCATGCTCAACAAACCCCGTATGCTGACCCCTGGTCCCACTCCCCTGCCCGAACGCGTGCGCCTGGCCATGGCCAGGGACATGATCCACCACCGCAAGCCGGAATTCAAAGCTCTGTTTCGCGACGTGCAGCGGGGGCTGCAACAATTGTTCGGCACGGCCGGGCCGGTGCTGACCCTGTCCGCGTCCGGCACGGGCGCCATGACCGCGGCCGCGGCCAATTTGTTTGCGCCCGGCGAGGCCGTCATCGTGGTGGAAGGCGGCAAGTTCGGCGAACGCTGGACCGCTGTCTGCAAAAGCCTGGGCCTTGCGGTCACGCCCATTGCCGTGGAGTGGGGCTGCGCCGTCAGTCCGGCCGCCGTGGAACAGGCGCTTGCCGATAATCCTCTGATCAGGGGCGTGCTGCTTCAGGTGTCTGAAACTTCCACCGGCGTGCTGCACCCGGTCAGGGAAATCGCCGCCATAACCGGCCGTCGCGATGTACTGCTTGTGGCCGATGGGGTTTCTTCCGTTTCCATCAGCCCCTGCCCCATGGACGCCTGGGCCATCGACTGTCTGCTTACCGGGTCGCAAAAGGGGCTGATGCTGCCGCCCGGCCTGGCCTGCATCGCCCTGTCGGAACGGGCCTGGAAAAAAGCGGAAAGTCTGCCCTGTCGCGACTTCTATTTTCCTCTGGTCAAAGAACGCGACAACGCGGCGAACGCCCAGACGGCCTATACCCCGGCCATCAGTCTGCTGTACGGCCTGCACGAAAGTCTGGCCATGTTCGCGGAAGCCGGTTTTGAGACCATTTACCGCAAACAGTGGGCTCTCACCAGCATGGCCAGGACCGGAATCGCGGCTCTGGGTTTTGAGCCGCTTGCCAAAACCCAGTATACCTGGGGCCTGACCAGCCTGCGCCTGCCCGCCGGCATCACGTCCAAAGCCTTGCTGGCCCGCGCGGCAGAGCGCTATGGCGTGATCATGGCCGCGGGCATGGGGCACATGCAGGAAAGCAGCCTGCGCATCGGCCACATGGGCTGGGTCGACTGGGCGGACCTGGCCGCGGGACTGCACGCTCTGGCGGGATCTTTCATCGATCTCGGCGGCCATCTGGGCAGCCGCGACTACCTTGAACAGTCTCTGGCCGCATACCGGGAGGCGCTGGACAGCCCTCTTCCGGGGTAGCGGCCGGTTTGCCGTGATACGTCGTCAGGCGGCGCATTTTGCGTCAGTCGAATACCGTAAAAGTATACTCCTGCCGCAAAATGCTTGCCTTTCTCGTCTGACGCCAAACCGGCCGCTACCCGGATCATATAATGATCCGCGCTTCTGATTTGATAGGAGGCTATTGACCAGAATACATGTGGTGGGTATTTCTTTTTCCAAGCAGGAGGCCGATATGGACAGCGCTGAAAAACCCACGCCGGAATGTTCCGAAAGCGACGCGAAGATGGGCAAATGCATGCCCCAGGTGACGTTCACCACCTTCATCCTTTCCCTGGCCTCGTCTGCTCTGGTGCAACTGGGCGAAGTGCCGGAGCCGGAGTCCGGAAAAGTCCAGGAGAACCTCCTGATGGCCAAACATACCATCGACGTGCTTTCCATGCTGCGCGACAAGACCAGGCCCAGCCTGGACGACGACGAGCGGCAAATGCTGGACGATCTGTTGTACGAACTGCGCATGAAGTATGTGATGAAATCGAAATAACCCCGACCTGCGGAACGGAATCGCCATGAAACGGATACGCGCCGGCCTTGTGGGCGTCACCGGATATACGGGTATGGAATTGACCCGGATTTTGGAAAACCACCCCGTCATCAGACTGACCCGGGTCACATCCCGCTCGGAAGCGGGAAAACGTCTGCGCGAAGTGTATCCCTTTCTGCAGGGACTCAGCACCGGGGATCTGGTCATTTCCAATCCCGATCCCGAGGCTTTGGCCAAGGAATGCGACCTGATTTTTCTGGCCGTTCCTCACGGCGCGGCCATGAGCATGGCCGCCGACCTGCGGGGCAGAGATCTGAAAGTGGTAGACCTGTCCGCCGATTACCGGCTGCACGACGCGGCCGTCTTCAGCCAGTGGTACAAGAGCGAACATAACCAGCCGAAAGTGCTGGCCGAAGCCGTGTACGGCCTGCCCGAACTGCACGCTGCGGCCATCGCCAAAAGCAGGATGGTGGCCAACCCCGGCTGTTACCCGACTTCGGCCATTCTGGCTTTGACTCCGGCCTTGCGCGCCAAAATCATCGACCCGGACGACATTGTCATTGACGCGAAATCCGGCACTTCGGGCGCGGGCCGCAACCCTTCGGTGGGTTCGCTGTTTTGCGAGGTTTCGGACAACTTCCGACCGTACAATCTGGCCAAGCACCGGCATACCCCGGAAATCGAGCAGGAATTGAGCGAGATCGCGGGCAGGCCTATCGTGGTGTCTTTCAACACCCACCTGTTGCCCGTCAACCGGGGCATTTTGTCCACCATTTACACAAGGCCGCTGAAGCCCGTCACAGTGGAAAAGGCGCATGAAATTTACGCCAAGGCCTATGCGCCCCACGCCTTTGTGCGTGTGCTGCCGCTGGGCCAGTTGCCGGAAGTGCGCTTCGTGCGCGGTACCATGTTCTGCGACATCGCCCTGGTCGTGGACCCCAGAACCAGGCGCCTCATCATTCTTTCGGCCATCGACAATCTGTGCCGGGGCGCGTCGGGCCAGGCCGTCGCCAACGCCAACATCATGTGCGATCTGCCCCTGGAGACGGGGTTGCATCTTGCGCCCATGGCGCCGTGAGCCGCCGGCACGAGCGCTTTTTTGCTCAAAAGCGGCTTCCGGAAAACCGGAGGCCGCTTTTCTCTTGGCGCACCCGCTTTCGGCCCTTTGTGAGAGCGTCGGTAAAATGGACACTTTTTTGTTGATTCGGGCCGTTCCCGCCCTTGGGCGGGCCTTCGCCCTTTTAAGGGGACCGCTACGTCGGGCGTTTGGACATGGCTTCGCCAAGCCGCGCCAGCCATTTGCGCATCTGTTCCAGGTCGTTCTGGTGCACAGCTTCCGCTGACCGGATTTGCCGGCGCAGGGCGGCGACCTCGTCGCGCAGGGTTTCGGTTTCTTCCGATGCGGCCGGTGCGGGAAGGGCAGGGGTCGTTTCCGGCGCCGTCGTTCCGGATGTCGCGGCGATGCGTTCGGCAAACACCGCCATGGCGCCGGCTATCTGCTGCAGGGCCTGGGTCTGGCGTTCCATCAGCGACATGATCTGCCCGGACAGGGCGCCGGGCACGGTCGAAACCTGGTCGCTCGCAGGCAGGGGCTCAAGAACGTTTTCTTCAGCAGCCGTCTTTTTGCCGCGGCCGAGGCGTTGCGGCCGGGACCGGGCTTCTTGTTCCCGCAGCACAAGGTCCACGGCAAAGGAATTTTTATTCCGGCGCATGGATTCCGCAATGGTGCGCAGCAGGGGCAGGGCTTCGGGCAGATAACGGCGCCGGCGTCCGTCGCCGCTCGAAGGCAGATGCACGGCAAAACGGCGGCAATAATAACGGGTGGTCGATTCCGGCAGGTTCAGGCTGCGGGCAAGTTCGGCTATGGTCAGTAAGGCTTCGTTCCGGTCGTGTTGCGGCATTGGCTATCCTCCGGGAAGGCGGCAAGGACGAAAAAACGAATGCTCCGATGCGCTACAAATGCCTGATCGGCAACATCTTGCCACAGAGAGCCGCCGGGCGCTACGACAAAAAAATGCGGGCCCCGCGGGCCGCAACGGCTTTTCATGTTTTTTTTTACACATATAAACAGTTATTTTATAATTGTTTTGCTAAATACAAGAGCATTTCTTTCTGCGGGGTTGTTGACATAATTCACGCAACTCCGCTAAGTTGCCGTCAATTGGACGGGATGAATGAAAAAATCCCCCCACAGGCTGGCGTACCCGGCCGAGGCATGCTATAGGCCAGATCGTAGAAGCCTGTGAGGTCAGGCAGGGCCATATACCGGAAAAGCGCGTCATTGTTGTTTTTGGGTGTAATAGTTGACAGACAGGGCAAGCCCGCATAGGGTTTGCACGGCACCCGCAAGGGAAAAACGGTATTTATCCGCAGGAGGAACGAAGGATGATGACCAAAGCTGAATTTGTTACCGCGATGAAAGAAGCCCTTCCCGAAGTGTTCGCCAGCAAAGCCGGGGCTGAAAAAGCGTATGACGCGTTCTGCGCCATCCTGGCCAAAGCCGTGAAAAAGGGCGCTGGCGTTCGTCTGCCCGGCATCGGCTCCTTTACCGTGGTGCAGCGCGCCGCCCGCACGGGCCGCAACCCCCAGACCGGCAAAACCATCACCATTCCCGCCCGCAAGGCTGTGAAGTTCAGCGTGGCCAAGGGCCTTTCCGACGGCCTGAAGAAGTAGCCAGGGTTTTTTGAGGGGCTTCCCTTACATTTGAGATGAACCGCGTCCGGGCAAAACGTCCGTATGCGGTTCGTCTGTTTTGGAGAAGGATTCCCATACCCGGAAAAGCGCGTCAGGGTTCCGTATTCCCGGCCCGGTGGATGAAAAATGCCTTGCTTTTAGCATGGGCATTTGCTAAAAACGCGCCTTCATGCGGAGAGGTGTCCGAGCGGCCGAAGGAGCACGACTGGAAATCGTGTGTACGAGGAATCGTACCCAGAGTTCAAATCTCTGCCTCTCCGCCACAAATTCAAGGGCTTACTGTAAAACAGTAAGCCCTTCTTTTTTGTTCGAATCGCTTTCATGTGTGATTTCTTGTGTGATAGTCTCAAAAATAGCGGCGGCGCCAGTGTCAACCCCGAGGTCATGCAGATAGATTTCCGTGGTCTTTAGGTTGGCGTGGCCGAGGATTTTTTGCGCCCGGCGGGGGTCATTGAAGTGGGTCGCCATGAAGTGACGGAGACAATGCGCAGTGAACAAGGGGACTTCAGCTTTTGCGCAGACGCTTTGAAAGAGGTATTTCACTTCTCGGCTCTGGCGGCTGTAGCCTGTGCCTGTGAGTGGATTGGTAAAAACATACGTCTCGCCGCCTGTACGTTGCTCATTCAGTCGGGAGAAAATTTCTTTTAACGTGGGAGACAGAGCGATCAGACGCGGCTCCCTGTCGCCTCCTCGCCGTTTTGATGTCCAAAGGCGTACCGTTTCGCGTTCAAGGTCCACATCTTCCCATGGCAATTCGCGAAGTTCTGAAATGCGCCCGGCAGTGTGTAGGAGGGCGTTAATAAAATCCCGCTCGAACTGCGTCGCCTTTTCGAGTGCCTTCGCAATATGTTCTTTCGGCGGGACATAGCGAACATGCTTTGTTGTCGGGAATGGCTCAACCTGACGGGCCGGGTTGCCCTGAGCGTGCCCCTCATTATTGGCCCATGTCCAAAGAGCGGAAAGTTCGATTTGATGCTTGTTTGCGGTTTTGGGCGTGTATGTTTCGGCAATATGCTCGAGGAAGGATTGCACTTGAGCACGGCCTATCGAAGAAAATGAGGTATCTTTTCCGACGCGCTCATTGAATCGCCTGAGCACGGTTTTTTTATAGGAGACGGTATTTTTTTTCCTGCGTTTTTCCGAGTACAGCAAATACAGGGAGATCGCCCTATACAAGGCCAAATCTTCGGGCGTGGAGTTCAACGTCATCGCATTGGACTGATCTTCTTCCCACTGATGCGCGGCCAGCTTGCTTTTGAAGCCCGCCTTGTCCGCGACCATGATTCCGTCCTGGTAGAATTGCGCTCTGTAGCGAATTCCCTTTTTCGTCTTGTATTTCGATACAGCCATACGCCTGCTCCAATAAGTGGGTTTCATCCCACAAAAAACGGGCGGAGCGCAAGTCCTCCCCGGTTCCGGCTGGAATACGGGGATATCTCCGCCATGTTTTACGGAATGTCTCTCGGCTTACTTTGAGTTTGGCGCGCATTTCAGAGGCGGTCAAGACTTCCATAACCCCTCCCTAATCCGCCGCGACTATCTGCGCGGTTTCTTCTCTCGTTTCCACGTAGTTCGCCCTGATCAGGGCTTCGGCCACGTCCGGGCATACTGCGTTGCCGATAAGGCGGACCTGTTCAGCCTTTGTAGTGGGTCGGTCATCCGCGCCGCGCTCAATCACATATGAATCGGGAAAGCCCATGGCACGGGCGAGTTCGCGGGGTTGAAGCATCCGCATGCCGATATCCGCAATGATGTAGTCCTGCCCATGCACGGTGACGACGCCGAAGCGGGCCTTCGCGGTGACGGTATCCAAGGGCCGGTCACAGGCTTGATCCTGGCCGACCTCGGAGCCGTAGTATTTCATCAGGAAGGCCCGGACCTCGGCAAAGTGCTGGCCGCTGGCCGTAACTGTCTGCAAAGGATCGTCATGGGGTTGGCCGGTGTTGGTGCCGCGCATCTTGGCTAGATGCGAAGTCACGACGCCGAGTTTACCTCTGGCTGTGGCTGTTCGGGCCGGTTCGCCTGCCCCTGCTGCATCGCTCTTGCCGTTAAGGGTGAGCATGTTGGCAGCGACAACGGCCCGGTGATTTTCCGTCATCACTGCCCCCATGGGCTTATCCGCCGCCGTGGGCTTTCCGGCGAACTCAGGCCCGCCAGCGCCGACAAGAAGCGCGGCAGCTACAGCATGTGACGGAGTTGCGCAGATCGTGCGTAGCGGATCATCCGGCGAGTAGACGTATTCGCCCCGGCCCGTGGTTTTGCTGTGCGCCGGGCTGGTGAGGATGGGGGCGACCATGGCCATGCCGCCGCCTTTGGGGAGGGCGGTGATGGTCCGCATAGGATCATCGGCGGACATGCAGCCGGTGCGGTTGTCGTTCGGCTTGCCGCCGTGCTGCACATGCTGAAGGTAAGGGGTCACCATGGCGCAGCGGTTTTCCGTGGTCAGAGTCGGCACCTGATCTCCCATGCCCCTGCCACGAAACACACCGTCGCCTTTGTCGCCGTAGTATGTGGTGAGGTACGGCTCGACAAGGGCGTGATGATCTATCGTCGTCACCGCGCCCAAGGGTCTGTCCGTCTGGTGCCCCACAACGCCGGTATAATTTTTGATTATGAACGGTTCCGGGTTATTCAGCACGAATTTATGCAGGCCTCGGAAGATGCGCCGCATGGTGCTTTCCGCCAGAGGGCGTACAGCCCGGAGGCCGTATTGCTCCCATATTTCCTGAGACGTGGCGAAGATGGATGGGCACGGCAGAGAGAAATCAATGCACTCCGCAGCGGTGCGCCAGGGTTTGAGTTTTCCGCTCAAAACTCCGGGGGAGTTCGGGGCCCCATGCGTCGGCTCCGGCCAGACGATAGGCAGGCCGTCGCAACGAGCCATCAGGTACAGGCGGTTGCGTGTCGTGGGCGCTCCATAGTCGCAGGCCCGCAGCTCGCGCCACTCCACAACGTAGCCGCGGCGGCGCAGACGGTTGACGAATTCGCGGAATTTCTGGCCTTTGGCCGCGGCCACGATCTTGCCGTCCTTGTCGAGCGGCCCCCAGTCCTGAAACTCTTCCACGTTTTCGAGGACGATCAGGCGCGGCATCAGGGCAGGCGCCCACTTGTCGGCAATAACCATGGCCAGGTCACGCCGCTGTTCGTTCCGGATCGGGGCCGCTCCCTTGGCTTTGCTGTGATGGGTGCAATCAGGAGAAGCCCACAGAAGATCAACAACCCGCCCGCGGCTTACCCAGGCAGGATGTACGGTCCACACGTCCTGACAGTAATGCCGGGTCGTGGGGTGGTTCAGAGAGTGGACGGCCACGGCAACGGGGTCATGGTTTACTGCCGCGTCAGGGTCCTTGCCCGTGGCTTTTTTGATGCCTTCAGATGCGCCGCCGGCTCCGGCGAAGAGGTCAACGATTATGCCCATTACAGCAGACTCCCTTGCTTTTCCATAGCCGTGGCTTCCTTGAGCGTGTCGTCAATCTGCCGTTCAAGCCTCTTGCTTTTATTGAGCGCATCCTGTCCACGGGTGCGAAAATACTGTTTCTGGGACTCACGCATTTCACGGACAACGGATTCAAGGAAGCCAAGCCGCTGCGCGTACTCGCTCATTCCTTTGATCGCAGTGTCGCGGGCCGCTTCCGCAGCTTCCAGAGCATCTCCCAACCGCTGCACTTCGGAGTGAAGACAGAGGATGTCCGCATAGCAGAAGCAGGATATATTCGTTTGCGGGTTGCCGATCAGGATAGCGATCTCGGCAAGGCGCTCTGCGGTGATGGTGCTCATACCCGTGCCCTCACATGGCGGTTGCCGTCCCACAGGTGCCGGAGTGACCGGGCAAGCTGCTTGCCGTCATCGTCTCGCTTACTCGCGCCGTTATATTCCTCAAAATCTCCGTACAGCCGCACTTCCGGCTTGTTCGCGTACCGGCGGTTGGCGTCCATGGTTACGGCTCCATCAAAACGTGTTTGTCAAAGTCAGGGTGCCCCGTGCCGATCAACTGGCAGCACCGCTCGGCCTGTGCTTTTGTGTCGTACTCTTTGCGGCACTCGCCGCAGACATAGACGAAGGGCCGAAAAATATACCGACATTTGGAATTGACGCAGGGCATGCAGGACATGCAGTGGGAAAAGCTATAGGCGTTCATGCCGCTTTCCTCCTGGCTTCATCGACGGACGCGCGGAACTCGCCAATCAGCCGCAATATCTCTTCGTCTTCGCCCGTCTTAATCATGTCGGCGTATTTGGACTGCCAGAATTCAGGCTCCCAGCATTTCTGATCAGTCTTGAAGGGGAAGCTTTTCAGGTTGGTGACGTGACTTCTGCCGGGCTTGGTGCATATGTGCCAGGACACGCAGTATTCAGGGTAGTTCCCGTCATCATCGGCCCCCAGGCGCGCGCACGTTCTGCAACTGGCGTCCTGTATCCCGGCTGCCTGTTTTATGGCTTCGAGGGTGGGGATCATGCCGCTTTCCTTTCTTTGGCCCACGTCCTGACGCTCTCCGGAGTGGGGTTGTGCTGTTTTATGGTCCGCCAGGCGTGGCGAAGCTGGTCAAGGTTCATCATGGAAATGTGGCATTCCTCGAACGACATGCCCATGTGCTCGGCCAGCCATTTGTAAGCGCGGTTCCGCGCGATGCGCCGGAGCGCCGCGGGCTTCAATG
>JAVBRE010000157.1:0-9000 GCA_031548325.1 Desulfovibrionaceae bacterium | reverse complement strand
GATGCCCAGGTTGGACCCTTCCATGACCCCGGATTCGTATTCGGGACCTTCGGCGACCAGGCCTTCGTACTTTTCGCTGCCGCGAATGACCCCGAACTTCATGCAGTGCACCTGGCAGCCCGTGCAGGCCACGTGGCGCTGCCAGAAGGTGCGGGCGGCCTCTTCGCCGCCGAGGCGGGTGATGTCGGGAAAGAAGGTTTCCTGATAGTTACGGGTGGCCAGGGTGCCGGTATAGAAGTTGTTCTGGTCCAGCGACAGGGCGGTGCCGTACATGCGGAAACCCGGAGCGCGGTCGTTGCCGGCGGCCAGGCCCCGGGCGTCGTTGGCCACGGGATGGAATCTGGCTTTGTCCGCGATGGGCACGGCCTTGGTGCCGTGCACGGCGATGGCTTTCAGATTTTTGCTGCCCATGACCGCGCCGCCGCCGCCGCGCCCGGCGGCCTTGAAGCGTTCGGCGATGATGCAGGCCAGGGGCGTCTTGTTCTCGCCGGCGGGGCCGATAATCAGCACCCTGGCGTCGGGATCTTTCAGATCCTCTTTGATGGCCTCTTCGCCGTTATGGGTGTCTTTGCCCCAGATTTTCGAGGCGTCGCGCAACGTGACCTTGTCGTCGGCGATATGCAGGTACACGGGCTTCGGGGACGCCCCGCGGCAGATGATCATGTCCCAGCCGGCCCATTTCATTTCATGGGGCACGGCGCCGCCCACATAGGAGTTGCCGAAATGCCCGTTGACCGGGCTTTTGAAATTCACGGACAGGCGGCCGCCCGGGCACTGGGTGCCGCACAGCGGGCCGGAAGCGAAAATGAGCAGGTTGGCCGGGCCGAGCGGGTCCGCGCCCGGCGGAATTTCGGTATACATAAAATAGGAGGCGAGTCCCGTGCCGCCCAAAAATTTACGGGCCAGGGCATCGTCCACTTCACGGGCTTTGATCGTCCCTGAAGTCAGGTCCACATCCAAGATTTTTCCGGTAAAACCACCTTTGGGAGTTGCCACGGCTATTTCCTCTCTCCTTTCAGGTTGGGATAGAACAGTTTTTTCATCAGCCCGTCAGCGGCTTCTTCGGGGGTGACTTCACGATAGCTCCAGTGCAGGCCGCCGATCATGACGTCGGAACGCAGGGTTTCGCCGCTTTCTTTGGACTGTCGGGTGCAGGCTTTCACGCATTCCGGATCGCCCCCGCACAAATCGCAGAAAAGAGGTTTGGCGGTTTCGGGGTGGCGGCGCAGATACTGCGGCGGACAGGCTTCCATGCACTTGTTGCACTTGGCCCCAAGGCACAGTTTTTCGTCGGTGTACTGGACGACGTTGGTGTCCTTGTTCTTTTCAATGGCCTTGGGCGTTGTGGGGCAGGCCGTGACGCAGGGCGCGTCGGCGCAGTGCCAGCACATGATGGGCACGTCCACCAGGCCGTAGTAACGGCGGACATGAATGCGCGCCGTTGAGGGCCGGACCTCGTTGTCGTGAAAGAGCGAACAGGCGAACACGCAGCTGTTGCAGCCCGTGCAGTTCTTTCTTTCAACCATCAGCGATTTCGCCTGGGCCACCGCCTTTTTGACTTCTTCCGCCGCCTTGAGGTCGGCCGCGAGCGCAAGCCCGCTCAGGGGAAGAACGACCGCCACGGCGGCGGAGTTACGGAGAAAATGGCGGCGGCTCAGCTCCGGTTTGCCGCTGCTGTTTCCATCTTCTTTCGACATGGGAACCTCCAAATTAAAGGGCAAGCTCTGTTGTGTCAGCAATATCCATCATGCAAACGGTTTTTCACCATATACTGTTACTGTGAGACTCGATTTGGCATATAATACTCCAAGCCTTTTCTTGTGCAATATGTCACTTATGACATATTGCACAATATAATCACATAAAATTGGGCGGTTATAGGGGGGGGCTTATTGAAAATTCATTTCATTTGAAAGGTCATGATTTTTGAGTTCATAATGCTCTTTTTCCAGCCGGGGTTTGATAAAAAAAACCGCCCCGAAGGGCGGCATTTCAGCCGGGCGGAGATAGTGCCCGGTTTTTGAGCTTGACGGATAAGCTCTTTGTCCGAGGCGGGTGCGGCCGCCTTTAGCGGATGACGAGCGTGGTCCCTTCCTTACGCTTGGGCGCGGGGGGATCGTGGGCGGGTCTGCCGACGGCGGCCGCGCCGTAGATGATCTGTTCTCTCGGCAAGCCGAGTTCGGCCAGGTAGCCGCGCACGGAATCGTCGTCCCGCAGCCAGCGCGGCTGGTTGATCCAGCAGGTTCCGAGCCCCATGGCCCTGGCGGCCAGAAAAATGTTCTGCAGGCCCAGGGCGCAGTCGGCCATGCCGTTCGGGTAGTTCGGCGCGTTGGAGGCGATGATCAGCGTGGGCGCATGGTAGAAGTAGTTGTGGTTCTCGTTTTGCGCGTTGATCACGGCCTTCTTTTTGGACGGGTAGTCGTCGTCCGGCGTCCAGACGAGAAAGGCCCGTCGCAAGATTTCGTTGAGTTTGACCAGCATTTCCCTGTTCTGGATGGCGGTGAACAGCCAACTCTGGTTGTTGCCGCCGCTGGGCGCCCAGACGGCGGCTTCGAGCAGGGCGTCAAGCTGGGCGTCGTCTATCTGCGTTTCTTCAAATTTGCGGATGCTGCGCCGCGTTTTGATGCAATTCATGACTTCGTCGTACATGGGCTGCCTTCCTTCGGGGTGGCGTTGCGCTTTACACTGTCTGTATAAGCAATAAACCCTGAGATCAAGCTTTGAGCGCAAACGGGCTCCCGGCCGGGAGCCCGTTTGCGTTGAAGGGCGCGGCGTGTGATGCGGAAAATTAGCATTGTTTTAAAATATAATAAGTTAGGTATAATTTCATAAATATAACAAGCGCTGCGCAGCCAGTATTTTTGAAAAGATATTCCATTGTTGAACATAGCTATGCGATATGCCCGGAATACTTACCGATGAATTGCCTTTTGGAGGAAACAGCTATACCAAATATTCACAAGCCAAGTCGAAGCGAACCAGATCGTCACGCCGGGCCGGAGTGCGCGAAGGAGGGGGTATGACGGGATTGCCATGGCATGAGGAGCTTTTTTCCGGCCGGGGTATCCGATGATCCCGGCGGAGCGGCAGCAGTTTATTCTCGCGGCCCTTGAAGCCAGGGGCATGGCCGGCATCGCGGCCATGGCCGAGCGGCTCGGCGTTTCCCCCATGACGGTGCGCCGCGACATGCAGGCGTTGGAAAAACAGGGGCACGCGCTGCTCGTTTCCGGCGGGGTGCGGCGGATCGGCCGCATCGCCGACGAGCCGTCGCAGGCGGAAAAGCGCCTGTTGCAGCATGCGGAAAAGGCCGCCATCGCGCGCAGGGCTGTTTCGCTGATCAGCCCCGGCGCGGCGGTATATTTTGACGCGGGCACGACCTGCCTTGCCATAGCCGAGGCCGTTACCGCCGAGGCCGCGCTGCGTGACTCCATTCTGGCGGTGACCAACGATTTCACCGTGGCCGCGCGCCTGATGCTGCACTCGAACTGCCGGCTCTACCACACCGGCGGCGAGGTGCTGCGCTCCAACAAATCCTGCATCGGCGAGATAACGGCCAACGTCATCAGCCGGCTGAATCTGGACCTGGCCTTCTTGTCCACCACGTCCTGGAACGCCGACTGGATCTCAACGCCCACGGAATCCAAAATCGCGGTCAAAATCGCCGCCGCGCGCGCGGCCCGGCGTTCCATTCTGGTTTCGGATTCCACAAAATACGGCAAGCTGGGTTTTTTCAACATCATCAAGCCGCACGAGCTCGACGGCATCATCACGGACACCGGCCTGCCCCTGTCTGCCAGAGAACAGCTCATCCGTTCAGGCATCAACCTGATGCTGGTGGAGCCGCTGGCCAACGCAGCCCGGCCGGAATAAAACATTTTCAAAGTGAAAATGTTTTGGCGAATACGCAGCGCAGCGAAGTAGTCGCCCGCAAGCGAACAGCGCAGCGTGGCTTTACAGCATTTTACGCTTGAAATAGTCGCTTGACGGCGAGCCAAGCTCGCCTGCGCCTATTTCGCGGCAAGGATTTGCTGACAAATCCTTGCGAGCATTTCAAGTGTGAAATGCTTTAGCACAAGCAGTTTCTGCTTGTGCGTATTCGGGAGAAGATGTGCCTTTTGGTTTTTGTGTCCATAAAAAAGGTTTCTGACGCAGGCAGAGGATGAAAAGACCATAGTGTTGACAGGCCCTAGGCCACGGGCACGGCAAAAAACCCCGCCATGCCCGCCGCTTCCACGGACTTGCGTATGGCCCCCGCATCGGTCGCGTACATGCCTTTCCCTTTCAGATGATCGAACAGCACGGAACCGGAGAAGGTGTACTTTTTGCTCATGCCTTCTTTCGTGGCAGTACTTTCGCGCGCAAAGGCGATGGATTCGCCGGTCATCAGGCTGCGGGGAATGCGCGCATACGGCTTGCCAAGGGCGTGACGCGCGGCATTGTGCCCGGCCAGAACACCCGTGACGATGGCTTCGGTATGGCCGACCAGGGGACCGGCTTTTTCACCCGCGCAAAAGGTGTTGTCCAGGCCGGTGACCTTGAGCTCGTCGTCACGCGGCAGCATGCCGAAGTAGCGCATGGAGTTGCCGATGCCGCCGGAATAGGGGTCTTCATAGCGGGCGTCGGCAAATCCGGAAATTTGGCGGAGAATTGCCAAAGGATAGTAAGCGTTCATCAGTTTGGCGTGCCCGGTGTCAAGCAGTACGATATTTTCGGCGAATTCCGGCAACGCATACTGCTGGCAGGCTTTTTGCCCCAACGCGCTCAGGCTTTTTTGCAGGGCCGGCGGGACGGGGATCACGCAGACGCCGGTCAAGTCAAGCTGTTCGCGGATGTCTTCGCGCAAAGAGTCTTTATGCAGCTTGCAAGAACCGCTCATCGCGCCCAGAGATCCGTCGGCTTTTTCGGCGATGCGCTCGGAAATGCCGGCTTTCGCCGCAATGCCCATGCGCGGGCCAAAGGTGGGGCAACGGTAAATGCACATGGCGCAGCCGTTGCCGTATTTCGCGCAGTTGCCCTGCGGGCCGGCCGTGCCGGAAGCGTCGACATACGCGTCGGCTTCCACTTCGGTCACCTCTCCGGTCCCAAAATGCTCGACCGTCAGGCTGAGGATAGACCCCTTTTCAGCTTTGACTCCCCTGACTTTCGACAGCGTGCGGATTGTCACGCCGGCGTCGCGCAGGCATTTGCCGACCGCGGGTTCGATGCGCGACACATCGTACAGGGAAGCGTGCCTGTGGCCGGGGAAGTCGATGTTCTTGTGCCGGGAATTGTCGTCGCAGACAGCGAACAGGTCGCCGCAGCCCATGGCCAGCATTTCTTCGGCAGCGGTGAACCGCCCGTTATTGCGCATGATGCCGCCAACCAGCCCGGTGCCGAGCAGCATGTCCGTCCGTTCATACACGACGGCGTCGCATCCGGCCTTGCGGGCGGCAACGGCAGCCGCGCATCCGGCCCAACCGCCGCCGACGATAATTACTTTTTTCATGGCGTTCTCCCGTTGCAACGTCAGCCGAGCGCCAAATAAAGGGTGGCAAGCAGCCCGGCATACAACAGCCGTATCACCCCGCCGACGACGGCCGCGAAAATGCATTCACGCTCGCTCAGGTCAGTGGGACCGGACCAGATGATGGGAATCTGCCCGAAAATGACTTGCAGCGGCCAGCCCGAAGCGGCCAGCACAAACGAACCGACAACCATCGGCGCGGGAACGTCCTGAACCACCTTCATCATTTCCACCATGGCCAGGGTGCCGCCCACCAGGATGCTGGTAAGGCCCGTGTCGGGATGGATGTTAAGCGCCCCCAACAGGCTCTTGATGGCGCCGGAGATGGGCCCCCATACGCCGATGTAGTCCAGCACGCCGATAAAGGCGAACACCACGGCGCAGGCGGGCACGATGAGCAGAAAGAGCACTTCCGCCCCTTCCCGTGCGCCGGCGTAAATGGTGGTCAGTATGGGCTTGTCTTCGGGAGTGAAGAAGGGCACGTCCTCAAGTTCCACCGGCTTGGCGTCACGCCAGATGGTCAGTCTGAGCAGCAGCGGCACAATGACGATGGGCAGAAAAAGGGACAGCAGAAAAACCAGAAATACGTTGGCCTTGCCGCCCAGGACGATGATGCCGAACACAAGGATGGAAAAGGAACAGGGGTTTTGCATCATGGTGGCGATGGCTATTTTCTGTTCGTCCTTGGTGGCCCCGGCTTTTTTGAGAATGGGCGCGGAAATTTTGCCCGCCGCGTTGATGTCGCCCAGAATGTTGTAAACCGAGGGCACCCCGACCGCAGCGTTGACGCCGACATATTTCATTACGGGGACGAAAATGCGCATGAGGGCGTCCGTCAGACCCAGGCGTTCCAGAAGGCGTCCCATCATCACGCTGATGATGATGGCCGCCCCTACCCTGCTGGTCACATACAGCGAGATGGCCACCGGGAAAGCCTTGTCGAACATCAGGTTGAAAAGGTTGCCGATATGCTTGGGCTCCCACATCAGCACGCCAAGGGCTATAATCAGAATGGCGAGACCGAGTTTTTCGACATTTTTCCATCGGCTGGTCCGAACTGCGACTTCCTGGCTCATGGTTGCTCCTTCCGGCGGTAGCGGAAAATTTTCTATAGCGGTTTGGGCAGGTGCTTTTCAGCGATGTCTTTGGCGTAGGCAAGAAGCTTGGGGTTGCCGCACTGTTCCAGAGGGTAGGAAATCATGCGTTCTCGAAAAAGGCGCACGTCCAGGCCCGGCAGTTGGCGGGCGACGGCATGGGCGAGCGGCGCGCCGTTTTCCAGAATCTCCATGGCATGCGAGTTGCCGGCCACCAGATTCAGGCCCAGTTCACGCGCCTTGCGGACCAGAGCGTCGTCCGGCAGGGGGCGGCTGATCGTGCACACCAGCGTGTCCGCCGGGTATTCCGCGACAGCCTTCGCCAGGTCGTCGGCTGAAAAGCCGGTATGCGGAAACACGATGATGGTGCGTCCCAGCCTGTCGTCAGGGCTGCCGATATAAATCTTCGCCCTGGCGGCCACCGAAGTTTCCTCCAGGCCGGAACAGCCGCGCATGTCGGACTCGGCCTTGAGTATGCGCTCCTCAAGGGCGGTGCCCATGAACCCGCTCAGGCGGTCGATAAGGGCCCCAAGGGTGGGAACTTCCGGTATCGCCTCGCCAAACCAGACGATCTTGCCCGGCACGCCGCCGTATTTGATGTCGACCTTGTTCGCCTTGCTGCCGTGCAGCCAGGCAATGCCGGGATGCAGGCCGTGAAAGGCCTCGTGCAGTTCAATGACCGCAAGATTGTAGAGATTGAGGTAATCCCTGGCCAAGACGCCCCCCGTGTTCGCGGCGTCGGCAACCGGATGATGCGCGATGAGGCAGTTGACGCCGGTGGCGCCGGCCAGTTCAATGGCGCTTTCGGTCAGGGTCATCATGACCCCGACGCGCGAGACTTCCATTTCCGGGTCGCCCCACACCAGACCGGGTATTTCGGTCACGGCCTTGCCGGGTATGCCCGAACTTTTGGTGATCACAAAGGGATTTTTACCGGCGTAACAGGCGGGACCCTTTACAAGGCGTCCGCCGGTGATCCTGTCGAGCGCGGCCAGAACATCCTTGACTTGCGGCTTCTTCATGCGATTTCCACGGTCCTGGTTGCGGTTTGCGTGCCGGGCTGGGCGCCGGCGCGCGGGCAGACATGCGACATTTCAGGTCTCATATATGGCAAGCGCCTGAAAATCTAGTGTTTACTCGCAAAAGTAAACACAAAAAATCCGTCGGGATTTTGCGCCGCCGCAGGCGGCGGAGCAAGCCGAAAACGACGTTTTTCGGCGGAGCGATCTTCATAAATCGACCAATGGCCGATTTATGAAATGCGTACCGGCAGGCGGCCGCCTCACAACCTCCGCGGGCGGACACTTTTCTGTGCTTCGTATCTGCCGGAGCATTTTCAACGCGAAAATGCTCTATACCCATCTGAGCCGCAGAGGCTTTCGCGGCGGCACGGCCCGATAGGCGATCTCGGGATAGCCGAAAAAGGCCATGCCCTGCACGACGTCAGAGTCTTCCAACCCGAGGAATTCGCGTAGCGGAGGGTAGCTTTCCAGGGCGCGCACGCCGAAGCCGCACCAGCAGCTGCCTATGTTTTTCGCGTGCGCGGCAAGGCAGAAATAGGTGACCGCGATTGAAGCGTCCACCGGTCCCCAGGCGGCGTCGTTTTGGGTCAGGGCAAAGACCGCGGCCGGCGCTCCGCGCAAGATGGGGTCATAGCCGTTTGCATAGCCGGCCAGCATGCTGTCCACCCGGTATCGACCGTTCAGCGCCGGGTCGACTCGCACGACCGTGTCGAACCATTTCATGGTCAGGGCGGTGAAACGGCGCGCTTTTTCCCGGTCGTTCAGAACCAGCCAGCTGACGGGCTGCGTGTTGCTCGCCGACGGGGTTTTTCGCGCGATATCAAGCAGGTCCAGAATGTCTGCCTGCGCCACGGGTTCTTTTTTGAACCTGCGGATGGACCGGCAGGAGAGCAGAAATCTTCCGGCCGAGGCGAAATCAAGGGCGGGCGCTTGCGGCAGCGCGGCCGCACGTTCGCCGCCGCACTTCGGCGAGATGACGGCGTCCACGGGGCAGACCGCGCTGCAATGCCCGCAGGCGTTGCAGGCGTCCGCATTTTGCAGCAGGGGAACGCCTTCGTCGTCGGCGGCCAGGGCCTGCCTGCCGCAAGCGAAAACACACAAGCCGTCGCGGATGCAACGGTCGCGGTCCACGGTAAAACCTTGCATGAAACCTCCTTGGGGCGGCGCCCCGATATGGGTTACGAGATTTCACATCCGGCGCCGGCTGTCAAACCGTGCGGGCGAACCGGCTGCTCTTTTACCCAGGGACGGGCTTTCGCCGCATCGCAATCGGATCTCGTTTTCTGTTTGAAAAACAGTCATTGCTGTCCGGCTAAAAAACGGCGTTATTCAACGAAGAACACGAGGACTTTCAGAAAAAACATCTTGGTCTTTCTTGCAT
>JAVBRE010000171.1:0-29206 GCA_031548325.1 Desulfovibrionaceae bacterium | reverse complement strand
GCCGCCGCAGGCATCCAGAGCCTCCGTGATGGTTTTGCGTTCCGCTTCGGATTTGCTGTGTTTCAGATTCGTCCGTTCCCGAGGGGCAGGAGCGCCGGGCGCCTCAAAGGTCGTGGGAAGGTCGGCGGGCGTAATTTCCCTGCCCCGGTGAAAAGACTGCGCGTACTGCATCCAATGCAGCAATTCCCGGATGTTTCCCGGCCAGGTGTAGCGCTGCAGCATCTCGCGCGTGGCGCAAGAAAGGGGGGACGGTTCCAGATTGTTCTCGCGGCAGTATGCGTCAATGGCGTGCTCGGCCAGGGGCAGAATATCCTCGGGCCTGCTGCGCAACGGCGGAATCCAGAGGGGGACGGCATGGATGCGGTAGTAAAGATCCTCACGAAACAGCCCGTTGGCCACCCGCTCCTCAAGGTTGCGGTTGGTGGCCGAGATGATCCTGAAATCCACCTCCACCGGGGCGTTGCCCCCCACCCGGCAGAAGGTTTTTTCCTCAAGAACGTTCAACAGCTTGGCTTGCATGTCCAGCGGCATTTCGCCGATCTCGTCCAGAAAGACTGTGCCGCGGCCGGCAGTTTCAAATTTGCCCATGGCCCCGTTCGCCCTGGCGCCGGTGAAGGCCCCGGCTTCGTAGCCGAACAGCTCGGATTCCATCAGATCCTTGGGTATTACGGAACAGTTGATGCGCACGAAAGGATTGCGGCTTCTGCTGCCGGCACTGTGAATGGCCTGGGCGAGAACTTCCTTGCCGGTGCCGGTTTCGCCCTGGATCAGCACCGGCAGTTCCGTCGCCGCGGCGCGCGTGGCCATGCCCTTGACGAAGCGGATGGCCTCGCTGCTTCCGACGATGCTGTCCATCGTATAGCGGGTGCTGTGATAGGCCGTGATTTCACGGGCGTACATCTGCAACTGCTTTTTTGCGGCGTTCAAACGCCGCTCAAGCAGCGTCACGTCCTGTTTGTTCTGGAACACCGTCTGACTGAACACGCCGACGATTCTGCCGCCTTTTCTCAGCGGTATGCGCTGAACGACAAGTTCCCGCCCGTCGACGAGCTGGATGTCGTTGATTTCCGCCTTGCCGGTTCTGGCCACGATATGCGCCCGGGACGTGGGAATGACGTCAGTGCAGTGCCTGCCGATCTGGGCATCGGGGTCCAGGTCCATGAGTTCGCCGTATTTGTCGCTGAAAAAGCGGACGCGGCCTTCGGAATCAATGATCATGGTGCCGTGCTGCAGGCAGTTCAACACCAGACGCAGCAGCTCGGAATCGGCCACTCCGGACAGCATCTGCCCGCCGGAATTTGCGCCGGCAGCGTTTCTTTTCTCGTCGCGCAGCATGGGGCCTCCCTGCGGCAGGTATTCGGCAGCTTTTGCCATCCTTACATTCCATGATCGACTGTACACTGAACAGGACATCATTGTGTAGATATTTTAGGACAAAAAAATAAAATAAATATATATTATACTGAAATATCTATATATTATATATGGCATGCGGCTTGCTTTGTGAACTCGCAACGATCGCGCGTCAGGGCGCCGCGCGCGGCAGGCGGGCGCGGCGGATCGAAAATCATCATATTGCATGCCAAAGGAGTACGCCATGTCATCCACCATGTACAACAGCACCTTGCCCGACCGGCAGAGCGACTATTGCCGGGAAAGTCTGTACGAAGCCCTTGAAAAGCTGGGTCAGCGTTTTGATCTGCAGGGCGGCAACGGCCGGCTGTCCACTCAGACCCCGCGCGCCGTTGAGCCCGCCGCCGAGCCCGATCCCTATATGGCGGCCATGCTCCGCCGGGCCACCTGGCTGGCTTAGCAATTTCTCTTTGAAATTGCTCTGGCGGATACGAAGCGCAGCGACGTATCCGCCAGCAAGCGAACAGCGCAGCGTGCCTTTAGAGCAATTAACGCTTCAAAGACCCGGCGTCGGCAAATCCGTATCAAACGGACAACGGCGCGTTTTTTCGCAAAGGAAAAACGCGCCGTTGTTGTTTGGGGACAAGGGCATGCCCCGGGTTTATTTTTTGAACACCTTGATCAGGTTCGCGCCCAGCACGGCCTGACTGGGGGCGGCGACCCCGGCTCTGGCCTGGCCGGCGGTAATGATGACTGCCGCGCCCGCCTCAAAAGCGGGGCTGGTGTCGATGAAACGTTCCACCGCTTCCAGGTGGCCGATGGAATCCACTTCCACGCCGCTGGGGTGAACGCCCCAGGTGAAGTTCAGGCTGTGCAGGGTGCCCGCATAGGGCGACAGGGCGTAGAACGGCTGGCGCGGTCTGCGCGCGGCCAGACAGCGGGCGGAAAAGCCGGAGACGCTGTAAGAGACAATGGCGTCGGCGTTCACTTCGTCCGCCAACTGACAGGCGGAATGGGTCAGAAAGCCGGTGGCTCCTTCGCCGGTGGGCAGTTCCTGCTCACGGCGTCTGGCTTCGGCAAAATAGGCTTCGGCCTGGGCCGCGATTTCACCCATAACGGCCACGGTTTCCACGGGGTAGTTGCCCATGGCTGTTTCTTCGGACAGCATCACGCAGTCCGCGCCGTCCAGCACGGCGTTGGCCACGTCCGTGGTTTCCGCGCGGGTGGGGCTGGGGCTGTTCACCATGGAAAGCAACATCTGGGTGGCCACGATGACCGGCTTGGACGCCCTGTTGCAGGCCTTGATGATGCGTTTCTGAATGGCGGGCAGCAAGGGCAGGGGGCACTCGACCCCCAAATCCCCGCGCGCGACCATGACGATATCGGTCAGCGACAGGATTTCGTCCAGGTTCTGCACGGCGTTCTGGCGTTCCAATTTCGCCACCACGGGCACGTCGCGGCCCTCGGCGCGGATCAGGGCCTTGGCGTCGGCTATGTCGCGGGCGGTCTGCACAAAAGAAAGCGCCACCGCGTCAACGCCCAGGCGCAGACCGTCGCGCAGGTCTTTTTTGTCCTTGTCGGTCAGGGCCGGCACGGGCACGGACTTGTCGGGCAGGGCCAGGCCCTTGCGCGAGCTGACGATGCCCGCGTTGGTCGCCTCAAGCACGAAAAGGCTTTCGCTTTCCTGCTCCGCCACGCGAAATTGCAGGGAGCCGTCGGCCAGAATCAGGCGGTCGCCTTTTTCCAGTGATTTCAGCACCGCCGGGTGGTCAAAGGGCAAAAAAGGCAGATCCCCCTTGTCGGGCTTCGCGGGGCCGAGATAGGTCCTGCCGCCCGGCACGAAGCTGATGGTGCCTTCTTCTATGGTGCCCAGGCGGATCTTGGGGCCGGAAAGATCCTGCATGATGGTGATGGGAAAGCCGTGGCGGCTTTCCAGTTCACGGATCGTCTTGATGATGTTCACAAATTTCGAGGCGTCGCCGTGGGAAAAATTCAGACGAAAAATGCGGACGCCCGCTTCAACCAGCTTGGCGAGGATTTCAGGAGAGTCGGAAGCCGGCCCCACGGTGGCGATGATTTTCGTTTTTGCGCGCATGTCGGTACCTTCGTACGGTGGTTCTCGGGCCGAAAAAGCCGCTCCGGCAGGGGGCGGGATTCCGGCCTGTTTTTTTGCAGCATACGCGCTTTGGCAAACTTGTGAAGGGGCTATTTTTGCCTTTTCCCCTTGACAAGGGACCCGGTTTGGTTGAGAAAGTGGTAAAAAGTGGGAAATAGTGGGAAACGTATAGAGAGAATGATGTATGTTGTTTCGCAGCCAGTATTCGCGCTCCCTTGATCCCAAGGGGCGTCTGATGCTTCCTCCCGAATTTCGGGAGATTCTGCTGGCGCGTTCAGACTCCGGGCGGCTTGCCCTGACCACGCGCGACGGCTGCATCTACGGCTATCCCTGGCCCGACTGGCAGGAGACCGAAGAGAAGATATTGCGCATCAAAAGCCCCAGCCGCGTGCAGCGCGACCTTATTCGCCGGGTGCTCGGTTCCGTGGTGGACATGACCGTGGACGGCCAGGGCCGCATACGCCTCTCACGCGAGCTGACAAGCTATGCAGGCATTGAAAAGGATGCCGTTATTCTGGGCAACGGCTCGCGTTTTGAGATATGGGAACCTTCCCGCCTCATCTCTCTTATGGCGCAAAATTTTGACGACGTGACCTTGTCCGGTGCGGACAGCGGCATTGATCTTGCCTTTTAGGGGCGCGCCATGACCGGTCCTGTCGTAACCCCGCCCGCCGAAACCGCCCGGCATATTTCCGTGCTTTTGCATGAGACCTTGCACTATCTCGCGCCGAGGCCCGGCGGCCGCTACCTTGACGGCACGCTGGGGCTGGGCGGGCACGGCGAGGCCGTGCTGCGCGCCGCGCCGGACTGCGAACTGCTGGGCCTGGACCGGGACGAAGAGGCTCTGGCCCTTGCAGGCGAGCGGCTGGCGCCCTTCGGCGGCCGGGCGCATCTGCGGCACAGCGCGTTCCGCGATTTTGCCGTCTGCCTGGACGAGATGGGCTGGGACAAAGTGGACGGGGCGCTGGTGGACCTTGGGGTTTCGTCCATGCAGCTCGACACGCCGGAACGCGGGTTCAGTTTCATGCATGACGGGCCGCTGGACATGCGCATGGACCGGAGCGGGGAAAAAAACGGCCGGACTGCGTCCGCGTCCGCTCTGGTCAACAAGGCCTCTTACGAAACCTTGAAAGACATCATCGCGAGCGCCGGAGAAGAGCCCCAGGCCGGGCGCATCGCCCGCGCCATCGTCGAGGCCAGAGCGAAAAAGCCCATAGAAGGCACCCTGGAACTGGCCGCCCTCGTGGAAAGGGCCTATCCGGCCAAGTGGCGGGCCACGGCCAGAAACCATCCGGCCACCAGGACTTTCCAGGCTTTGCGCATGGCGGTGAACAGCGAACTGGACCAGCTTTCCGCCTTTCTGGCGGCGGCGCTTCCCCGCCTTGCGCCGGGCGGCAGGCTTGTGGTCATCAGCTTCCATTCGCTGGAAGACCGCATCGTGAAGAATTTTTTTCGGGACGAAGCGCAAGACTGCCGCTGCCCCCGTCATATTCCGGTCTGCATCTGCCGTCATACGGCGCTTTTGCGAATTCTGACCAAAAAACCAGTGACGCCCGGCGCGGATGAAATCGCGGCCAACCCCCGTGCGGGCAGCGCGAAGCTGCGCGCGGCCGAGCGTTTGCAGTCCGGTGCGGCGGCCCGTGCGGAGGGCGCGTAATGTCCTTTCCCGCCATGCGCAAAACAGCGCCGGAAGGCGCACAGGACGGCGTCAGCGGCGGCGGCCTGGTGCTGGTCCTTATTTTGTCCTGCATCACCGCCGTGGCTCTGGGTCTGGCCATGGTGCTGATAGGCATCGACAGGACGGAACTGGGCTACAACGTGCAGCGGCTGAAAATCGAACTGCAGACCCGGACCAACCACAATACCAAGCTGGAAGTGGAGCGGGAACGGCTGCTGTCGCCCTATGTGCTGGGTAAAAAAGCGGTGGAAATGGGCATGCGCGACGCGCGGCCCGGGCAAACCAGACGGATGGATAACGGCACCCTGGAAACGGTGCCCAGGTAACGGCATATGGCGCGCACAAAGAACACACTCCCCCTGCGTAGCGCAAAAACAGGCCGCAACGAGCGTTCCCGGCCGTCCAAACCGGAAGCTCCCCGGCGTCCTTCGGCCTGGGACCGGGTGAACTGGGGTCGGGTGCGGCTGTGGGGCGTCAGTCTCATTTTCGCCGGGCTGTGGCTGTTGCTTTGGGCGCGCGCCTATCAGGTGCAGATCATTCGCGGGCCGCGCCTGGCGGAAGAAGCCCGCCGCCAGCATATTACCACGGAGGTGGTGGCCGGCAAACGCGGCAACATTCTGGACCGTCACGGCAACGTGCTGGCCAGAAGCGTGGACGCGCAGTCCGTTTACGTGCGGCCCCGGCAGATCAAAGATTTGCCGGAAACCGCGCTGTTTCTGTCCAAAACACTGAGTTTGCCTCCAGAGCAGATCCGCAAGCTGGTGAACAGCCCCAGGCCCTTTGTCTGGATCGCGCGCAAGATCAACCAGCGTCTGGCGGACGCGGTCAAAAGCGGCAACAGGCCGGGCGTCTTTCTGACCCGCGAGTACGAGCGGGTAGATCCTTTTCAGCATCTGGGCGGCCAGCTTCTGGGTTTCGTCAACGTGGACGACGAGGGCATCGAAGGGCTGGAAAAGTCCTTTGACGAAACCCTGTCCGGCCGGAAGACGCGCCGCACTTTGCAGCGCGACGCGGCCGGCAGGCGTTTGCAGACCAGCGGCGAAGCCCTGGAAGATCTGACCGGGGAAAACGTGGCCCTGACTCTGGACACCCAGGTCCAGTTTTTTGCCGAAGCGGCCCTGGCCGAAGGGGCGGAACAGTTCGGCGCGCGCTGGGCCGGCTGCATGGTGGTCGATGTGCCCACGGGCGACATTCTGGCCTGGGCCGAATATCCCTTTTTCAATCCCAACCGGCCTCACGAATTTTCGCTCTTCGTCCGGCGCAACAAGATAGCCATGGATGCCCTGGAGCAGGGCTCCACCATCAAGCCTTTCCTGATGGCCGCGGCCCTGCAGGAAAAGGTCGTCACCCCCGAAACCCCGTTCAACTGCGAAAAGGGCAAGTGGAAACTGCGGGACAAAATCATCCGTGATACCCACCCTTATGACACTCTGCCCGCGCACAAGATCATTCGCGTGTCCAGCAACATTGGGGTAGCCAAAATAGGGCTCAAGCTGGGTGCGCAGAAATACCACGGTTATCTCTCGCGGCTGGGCTTCGGTTCCCGCAGCAGTCTGCCTCTGGCCGGAGAAAACAGGGGCATTTTGCGCGACCCCCGGCAGTGGGCGGAAATAGATCTGGCCACTGCCTCTTTCGGCCAGAGTTTTTCGGCCACCGTGCTCCAGATGGCCCAGGCCTATAGCTGCCTGGCCAACGACGGCGTGCGCAAGGACCTGCGTCTGGTCGTGAGCGACGATGCCAGGCCGGAAACGGGAAAACGCGTGTTCAATCAGGACGTCATGAGCCAGGTGCGTGGCATGCTGCGCGAAGCGGTGGAAGAAGAGGGCGGCACCGGATCGAAAGCCCGCATCGCCGGCCTGACCGTGGGCGGCAAGACCGGCACGGCCCAGAAAGCCAGCGGCGACAGTTACGGCGCCGGGCGCGTGGCTTCCTTTGTGGGCATGGTCCCGGTGGAACAGCCGCGCTACCTGGTGGTGGTCGTTTTTGACGAGCCGTCCAAGAACCAGTACGGCGGCATCGTCGCGGCCCCGGTCTTTCAGAATGTGGCGCTCAGGACCATGGCCTATCACGGCATGCTGCCGGAAAATCCGCCGCTGAAAGTCGCGGCCGAGGCAAAGGTTACGCGTAAGGGCGCGGACAAGGCGGCCGCCAAAACATCCGCCCGGCAAGCTCCGCAAATTTCGCCGGTTCAGGCGGCGGCAAAAAACTCCAGGGGCGCTCCGGGCGCCGCGCCCGCCGTCAGCGGACAAAGCGGCGCCGACGGGGCGGAAGTGCGCGTCGAAGTGACGGATGTCTCCCGCGTCGCCGTTTCCGGATCGGGCATTCCTCAAGTGGTGGGTTTGTCCCTGCGCCGGGCCGTGGAAGGCCTTGCCCAGCGCGGCCTGGTGCCCGTGGTCAAAGGGCGCGGCAACATCGTGGTGCGGCAGACCCCCGCGGCCGGCAGCCTTTTGCCGCAGGATCCCGCAAAAGCCGAATGCGTGCTCTGGCTGGGAGATCAATCATGACGGCTTCCTCCATGTCCCTTGCCGCCCTGTGCGATTTGGTCCGCCAACGGCGGCCGGAACTGCGGACCCATTCCGGGTCCGTGAAGCCCGGCGACATCTTTGTGGCGCTGCCCAAAGCCGCGCCCGGCGGACGGGATTTTTCGCAGGCCGGAACGTATCTGGCCGAAGCCGCGCGGTCCGGCGCGGCCTATGTGGTCTGCCCCCAGGATGCCCTCGGACTGGCGGACGTGATGCGTAAAGCCGGGTCCGGAACGGGACCGCGCCTTGTCACGGTCGAAAATACCCGCGCCGCCCTGGGGGAACTGGCCCTGGCCCGTTACGGACTGGACGGGGGCGGCCCCACGCTTGCGGGCGTCACGGGCACCAACGGCAAAACCACGGAAACGTATTTGCTCGAAGCGATATTTCGCGCCGCGGGCAAGAAGACCGGGATCATCGGGACCATAGAATACCGCTGGCCGGGACATTGTGAGGCCTCGCCCCTGACCACGCCCGGCTGCGTGCAGTTGCATGCCATGCTGGCGGACATGCGCGAAGCCGGGACGGAAATCGCCGTCATGGAAGTGTCCTCCCACGCCCTGGACCAGGAACGTATCGCCGGGCTGCGCTTTTCCGCCGCGCTGTTCACCAACCTGACCCTGGACCATCTGGATTACCACCGGGATATGGAAGAGTACTTCAGGGCCAAGGCCCGGCTTTTTCTTGATCCGGCCGAAGGCGGCGCGCCCGGAACGGGCAAGGCCCTGGCAGTCAACGCCGACGACGCGTTCGGCGCACGCTTGTTGGACATGTGCCCGGCGGCCCTGGGCTATGGCTTCGGCGCATCCGACCGGGACAATTTTCTGCGCGGCGAGTTGCTGGAACAGTCGCGCGAAGGATTACGCCTGCGCATGCGCCATCGGGGCAAAAGCTGGGATCTCGCCAGCCCCCTGGTGGGCGGCTTCAATGCGGCCAACCTGCTCGGCGCGCAGGCTCTGGGTCTGGCCATGGGCTACACCGAAGCGCAATTCCGGGCGCTGGGCGAATTTTGCGGCGTGCCGGGCAGGCTGGAGCGGGTACCCAACCCGCAAGGACTTTCTGTGTTCGTGGATTACGCGCACACCCCCGACGCCCTGGTCAAGGCGCTTTCGGCGCTGCGCGAGGCGCGTTTCGGCCGCATCGTCACGGTGTTCGGCTGCGGCGGCGACCGCGACAGGACGAAACGGCCCCTGATGGCCAAAGCCGCATCTGCGCTGTCCGACGTGGTGGTGCTGACCAGCGACAACCCCCGCACCGAAGACCCGCTGGCCATCATGGCCGACGCGCGGCCCGGGCTGGCCGGAGCCGCCGGAGTTATCGAGGAACCCGACCGCAAAAAGGCCATCGGCCTCGCCCTGGCGGAACTGAAGGCCGGCGACGCGCTGCTTGTCGCGGGCAAAGGGCATGAACCCTACCAGATCATCGGCACTGTACGGCACCCCTTCAGCGACCAGCTGACGGTAAAGGAATTTTTGGGATGCGCATGACTCTGGACGATATCCGCCGTTGTCTCGGCTTGCCCGCGGAAACGCTCAGTTCCGGGCAGGCGGCGCTCGTTCCCACGGGCGCGGGCATGGACAGCCGCGCGGTGAAGCAGGGGGATCTCTTCTTCTGCCTGGCAGGATCACGAGTCGACGGGCACGATTTCGCCGTTGACGCGGCGGCGAAGGGCGCGGCCGCCGTCATCGCGGCCCGCGATCCCTTTGCGGGGGCATCGCCGCTTCCTTTGTTCATCGTGCCCGACCCGGCGGCCGCCCTGGGACGTCTGGCCGCCTGCCATCGCGACACGGCTTCCGCCGTGGTTGTCGGGATCACGGGAACCTCCGGCAAGACTTCGGTCAAAGAGACCCTGGCCGCCGTGCTGGCCGAGCGCGGTCCCACGGAAAAGACCCCCATGAACCTGAACAACCAGATCGGTCTGCCGCTGAGCATGCTGAATGCGGATCCCGGCGCGGCCTTCTGGGTCATGGAAGCGGGCATCAGTGAACCGAAGGACATGGATGAGTTGGGCGCCATTCTGCGGCCGGACCTCGCCCTGATTCTGAACGCCGGGCCGGGCCATACGCAGGCTCTGGGCGACAGGGGCACGGCCCATTACAAAAGCCGCCTGCTGGCCCACCTTACGCCGCAAGGCAGGGCCGTGGTCAGCGCGGACTATCCGGATCTGGTCCGCGAAGCCTCGGCCCACGGCCGCGAGCTGATTCTTTTTTCCAGCCGGGACGCCGCCGCGCCCTACCGGGCGGAGTACCTCGGCCCGATTTCCGACGAGATGGGCGGCTACCGCTTGCATTTGCGGGGTGGAACTTTGGATGCGGCCGCGCCTTTTCAGGGCTCTTTCGGGGCCGAGAATGTGGCGGCCGTGAGCGCCGTGGCCCACAGCCTGGGTCTTGACGCGGCGGAAATCGCGGCCGGGCTGGCCAGGGCCGTCCTGCCGGCCCAGCGTTTCAACCTGCGGACCTGCGGCGCCTTTTTGCTCATCGACGACAGCTACAACGCCAACCCGCTGTCCATGGAACGCATGCTGGAAGCGGCGGAGCAGCGCGCCCGCCGGGACGGCAAGCAACTGCTGCTGGTGCTCGGCGAAATGGGCGAACTGGGCGCGCAAAGCGATGCCCACCACCGTCGCCTGGGAACACTGGCCGCGGCTGCTTCGCCTGTTGCCGTGCTCTGGAAAGGCGGACGGGCGGACATGGTGGCCGAGGGCCTGCGGGAAAAAGGATATCAAGGGTCTTTTGTGCCGCTCTCCGACGAAGAGTCGTTCAGGCGGGCTCTGGCTTTCTGCAATCTGCGCGAGGGAGTCGTGCTGTTCAAGGGCTCGCGCAGCAACAAGCTGGAAACGCTGGTGAGCGTGTTTAAAGAAATGGCCGGCGCGACCGGCGCGGCCGGCCGCGAAGGGGACCCTGATGCTGTATAGCCTGCTTTACCCGCTCAGCGCGGATTACAGCGTTTTCAACGTCTTCCGCTATATCACCTTCCGGTCGGTGTGGGCGCTTCTGACCGCGCTGATAATCTCCATTATCATCGGCCCGGCTTTCATCCGCCTGCTCAAGCGCATCAAGTTCGGGCAGTACGTCAACGAGGACGTCAAGGCCCACCTGGAAAAGACCGGCACCCCGACCATGGGCGGGCTGTTCATCGGTTTTTCCCTGGTGCTCAGCGTGCTGCTCTGGGCGGACCTGCGCAACCCGCACATCTGGCTGATTTTGCTGGTGTACGTGGGGTTCGGGGCCGTGGGCTTTCTGGACGACTACCTGAAAGTGCTGCGCCGCAACAACAAGGGCCTGTCCGCCAGGGCCAAGATGGCGGGCCTCATCGCCGTGGCCGTCATCGCCCTGTTGCTGCTCTGTGATTTGCGCACCGACATATGGGCGGCCTACCAGAGCCGGACGGACCTGGACCCCGAGGCGCGCAAGCTGCTGAAATTCACACAATTGGCCGTGCCCTTTTTCAAGACCGTGGTGCCGGATCTGGGCTGGTTTTACCTGCCCTTCGCCCTGGTTGTGCTGCTGGGTTCCTCTAACGGAGTCAACCTGACCGACGGCCTGGACGGTCTGGCCATCGGGCCGACCATCGTGGCGGGCATCTGCTTTGCCATCTTCATTTACGTTGCGGGCAACGTGCAGATAGCGGGCTATCTGCAACTGCCCTATGTGCCGGGCATCGGCGAGGTTACGGTTTTTTGCGGGGCGCTTATCGGCGCGGGATTGGGCTTTCTTTGGTACAACGCCTACCCCGCCCAGGTTTTCATGGGCGACGTGGGATCGCTTTCTTTGGGCGGAGCCTTGGGTTTTCTGGCCGTGCTCTGCAAGCAGGAACTTATCCTGCTGGTGGTGGGCGGCCTTTTCGTGGTGGAAACCCTGTCCGTGATTTTGCAGGTCGGATATTTCAAGATGAGCGGCGGCAAGCGGATTTTTCGCATGGCTCCGCTGCATCACCATTTTGAGCTCAAAGGCATACCGGAATCGAAAATCATCATCCGGTTCTGGATAACTTCAGTGCTGTTGGGGCTGGCGGCCCTCTCGGTGCTGAAATTACGCTGAACGTCGCTGTATGGCGACAAAAGACTACAGGGAAAAGGCATGGACTGCGCGGGCAAGACAAATCCGGTGAAGGCGGGCGATCTGGTCGCCGTGATCGGCGCGGGAACGTCCGGCGAGGCGGCGGCACGGCTGCTGGCCCATTTGGGCGCGCGCGTGCGCCTGTTGGAACGCAACCCGGACCAGATCAGCCCGGCCCTTTTCGCCACGGCCAAAGATCTGGGCTATGAAATCGTGACCGGCCCGCACAAAAACGAGCATTTTTGCGGAGTGTCTCTGGTTGTGCCCAGCCCCGGCGTGCCTTTTTCCGTATTGCGTCCGCTGCTTGCCGCCGCCGGAAATCCGCCGGTCATTGCGGAACTGGAACTGGCTTCGCGTTTTACCGCCGCCCCGATTCTGGCGGTCACCGGAACCTCCGGCAAAACCACCACAGTCAGCCTTTGCGCGGCCATGCTGGCCGCGGCGGGCAAAAAGGTTTTTCTGGGCGGCAACATAGGCACGCCCCTGTCGGAATATGTGCTGAAAGGCGATGAAGCCGACGTGCTGGTGCTCGAGGTCAGCAGTTTTCAGCTCATGGGCTGCGACAGCTTTCACCCCAGAGTGGGCGTGCTGCTCAACATCAGCCCCAACCATCTGGATCAGCACACGGACATGGCGGAGTATGCGGATGCGAAATTTAGACTTTTCGCCTGCCAGGGACCGGACGATCTGGCGCTTTTCGGTTCTGCCCTGAAACAGGAAGTCGCGACTCGCGCGATACAGGCCCGCGTCGAATATTTTACGGAAAAGAACCGTTTTCCGGACACGCCGCTTCTGGGCAAACATAATCAGGCCAACCTGGAGGCCGCCTACATCGCCTGCCGGGCTTTCGGCGTGACCCTGGATCAGGCCAAAGCAGCGGCCGCCGCCTTCACGCCCCTGCCCAACCGGCTTGAACTGGTGGGGGGATGGAACGGCGTCGCCTACATCAACGATTCCAAGTGCACTACGGTCAGCGCGCTTTCCATGGCTCTGGAAAGCATGACCCGGCCCACGTTGCTGCTGGCCGGGGGCGTGTTCAAGGGCGGCGACCTGGAAAGCCTGGTTCCGCTGCTGCGGCAGAAGGTCAAGGCTGTGGGCCTGTTCGGGGGCAGCCAGGATATTTTCACCGCAGCCTGGCAGGGCGTCGTGCCTCTGTACTGGTTTCCTGTTCTGGAAGAGGCAATGCGCCACTTGCGGGGCCTGGCGCAGGCCGGGGATGTGATTCTGCTGGCCCCGGCCACATCCAGTTTTGACCGGTATGAGAACTATAAAGAACGCGGCGAGGATTTTCGCCGCATAGCCAGGATGTTGCGGTAGGCACGGATGCGTGCCGCGCAGGATGCGCGGCGGCCCCGCAGGGGAGCGGCGGGGAATTTGATGCAACAATAGCCGGAGCAGGAAGCCGGGGATTCATTTCCCGGCGGGCAAAGGGCCTGCAAATCCTCCCGGCGCGACAGGCCGTGTCGCACAAGACGTGCGACCGGCAGACACGGAGAAAGAATGCGACTCGGCGTCGGCTCCAATACCCGCGTGAATCCGCCGGACTGGTGGCTGCTCGGCTTCGCCCTGCTGTTGCTCTGTATCGGGCTGATGATTCTGCTGTCCGCCAGCGCCATGGTAGCGGACAAGATTTACGAGGACCCGCTGTACGTCTTCAAACGCCAGTTGCTTTTCGCCTTCGCCGGGCTGCTGGCCATGGGCATTGCCGGCGTCATGCCCCGTGCCCTGCTGTATAAGCTGCAATACCCGGCCCTTCTGGTGGTGCTCGCCATGCTGGCGCTGACGCTGACTCCGCTGGCGGGCAAGGTCAAGGGCGCCAGCCGCTGGCTGAACGTCGGGTTTTTCAGCATCCAGCCCATGGAATTCGCAAAAATTGCCCTGGTCATGTACCTGGCCTATTTCATGAGCACCAAGCAGGACATCATCAAAACCTTCAGCCGGGGCGTCATACCGCCTTTCGCGGTGACAGGCCTCTTTTGCCTGCTGCTGCTGAAACAGCCGGATTTCGGCGGCGCGGCCGTGCTGTCCGTGCTGCTCTTTTTTATGTGTCTGGCGGGCGGCACCCGCCTCATCTATCTGATCATTTCAGCCGCTCTGGCTTGTGGGGGCGCTTTTCTGCTGGTCATGCAGGCATCCTACCGCTTTCGCCGCATCCTGGCTTTTCTGGACCCTTTCAGCGTGGCCCAGGACGAGGGCTATCAACTGGTGCAGTCTCTGTACGCGCTGGGGTCCGGCGGCCTGTGGGGCGCGGGGCTGGGCGACAGCCGGCAAAAGCTCTTTTTTCTGCCGGACGCGCACACCGACTTCATCATGGCCATTGCGGGCGAAGAGTTGGGCTTCATCGGCATGACCCTTATCTTTGCGCTGCTGGGCCTTTTTTTCTGGCGGGCCATGCGGGTGGCTTTTTTGCAGGCGGACCTGCGCGACAGGCTGACGGCCTTCGGGCTGACCCTGATTATGGGTCTGTCCATGGTCCTGAATATGGCCGTGGTCATGGGGGTCGCGCCGCCCAAGGGCCTGCCCATGCCGTTTTTCAGTTACGGCGGCAGCAGCCTGCTGGCGACCCTGATTTGCGTGGGCCTTTTGCTCAATTTGTCGCGAACGGCCCGGAGAGAAACATGAAGCGCATCATTCTGACCACCGGCGGCACGGGAGGGCATATTTTTCCGGCCCTGGCCGTTGCCGAAGAAATACGCCGCCGCTGGCCGGACGCCTCCATTTTGTTTGTGGGCGGCAAATACGGTCCCGAAGGAGACATGGCCGCCCAGGCGGGGTTGTCTTTCGCGGGTCTGCCCGTGCGCGGCTTTTTGGGCCGGGGCCTGAAAATGGTCGGCGCGGGGCTGGGCATGCTGCGGGCTCTGACAACAGCCGTCGCCATCATGCGCCGGGTGAAGCCTCATGCGGTCGTCGGTTTCGGCGGCTACGCGGCCTTTGCCGCGGTCACGGCGGCCCGCTGGTGCGGGGTGCCGACCGCCGTGCACGAGCAGAACAGTTTTCCCGGTCTGGCCAACAAACTGCTGGCCAAAAAAGCGGACCGCGTGTTCATATCTTTGCCCGACGACAAGGGCTGTTTTCCGGCGGCCAAAACCCTGCTGACCGGCAACCCGGTGCGCGCGTCCATCGCCGCTTTGGCGGAAGACGGCGCGCGGGAAAGCAGAGCGGCGGGCCGCAACGTGCTCGTTCTGGGCGGCAGCCAGGGCGCGAAGGCGATCAACGACGCCGTCCTCGCCAACCTGGAAAACCTGCTGGACGCGGACGTCACTCTCTGGCACCAGGCCGGCGCGGCGGAGGCGCCGAAGGTGCGCGAGGCGTATCGCAGGGCGGGCAGCAAAATGGCCGGAGTCGGCGTCGCCGCCACGGGCAACGAAAAGCTGCGGGCGGAGCCTTTCATTCAGGACATGGCCGCCGCCTATGCCTGGGCCGACCTCGCGGTTTGCCGGGCCGGAGCCACGACCATAGCGGAATTGACGGCCGCCGGGTGCCCCGCCCTGTTCATTCCTTTTCCGGCGGCCACCGGCGACCACCAGACCAAAAACGCCCGCCAGCTGGTAGATGCGGGCGCGGCGGAATTGCTGCCCCAGGCGGCGATCAGTCCGGATTTCGCTCTGCTGGGGCGGAAGGTTCGGGAACTTCTGGACCGGCCGGAACAACTGCGGGCCATGGCCGCGGCCATGAAGAGCCTGGCCCGGCCGGCCGCGGCGGAAGTTTTGGTGGATGCCCTGGAGATGATGATTCATGAGTAGCGAGAGCGCAGGAAGGCACATGCACAGCAAAATACGCAGAATCCATATGGTGGGCATAGGCGGCGCGGGCATGAGCGGCATCGCCGAAGTGTTGCTGAACCTCGGTTATGAGGTTCACGGCTCGGACATGTCCGAGTCCGCGGCGGTCAAGCGCCTGCGCGGCCTGGGCGCGGCGGTGTCCATCGGGCACGCGGCCGAAAATCTGGCCGGCGCGCACGTGCTGGTCAAATCCACGGCGGTCAAAGAAGACAACCCGGAGGTCGCGGCCGCGCGGGAACAAGGCATACCGGTCATTCCACGGGCGGAAATGCTGGCCGAACTGATGCGCCTGCGCACGGGCATCGCCATTGCCGGCACTCACGGCAAGACCACAACCACTTCTTTTACCGCCGCCATTTTCGACGAAGCGGGTCTGGACGCCACCGTGATCATCGGCGGACTGCTGAACGCTTACGGGGCCAACGCCCGCTTGGGCGCGGGCCAGTATCTGATCGCCGAAGCCGACGAATCGGACGGGTCCTTTCTCTGCCTGTTTCCGATCATGAACGTGGTGACCAACGTGGACATGGACCACATGGATTTTTACAAGGATCTGGACGCCATTGACGCTTCCTTTCTGTCCTTTATGAACAAGGTGCCCTTTTACGGCATCAACGTGGTCTGCGGCGACGACCCCGGCGTGCGGCGTCTTTTGCCGCGCATCAACCGGCCGGTCATGACCTACGGGTTCGCGCCGGGAAACGATTTGACCGCCGAAATCGTCAACTGCGCGGAAAGCAGCGAGTTCATCGTGCGTCTCAAGGGCTGCAAGCTGGGTACGATTACGCTGGCCCAACCGGGGCGGCACAACATTTTGAACGCCCTGGCCGCCGTGGGCGTGGCTTTGCAGGCGGACATACCCGTCGCGGCCTGCATTGAGGGCTTGAGCAAATTTCGCGGCGTGGGACGGCGCTTTGAGCGGCGCGGCGAAAAAAACGGCGTTATCGTGGTCGACGATTACGGGCACCACCCGGCGGAAATCGCGGCCACTTTGGCCACGGCCAGACAGGTATATCCCGACCGCCGCCTGGTGGTGGCTTTTCAGCCGCACCGCTTCACGCGCACCCAGGCCCTGTTCGGCGAATTCTGCAAGGCCTTTGCGGCGGTGGACGCACTGCTGCTGACCGAGATTTATCCGGCTTCCGAAGCGCCCATTCCCGGCGTGAGCGGACAGAGCCTGGCGCAGGGTATACGCCAGGTGTCGAAAACCGAAGTGGCCTATTTTCAGGATTTCGCGGCGCTTTCAGCGGTTCTGCCGGAAACGCTGCAAAGCGGCGATCTGTTTCTGACCCTGGGCGCGGGCAATATCTGGACCGTGGGGCAGAACTGGCTGGACGCCTGAGTATCCGGAGGGAGCACGACGGCATGATCGAGCATCAGGGCATGGCGATTCTTGAGGGCGGCAAAGCCCCCCTCATGGCGGACCGCAGCACTTTGCGCCTTGGCGGCCGGGTGCTGGCCGAGATGCGCCTGACGAACGTCGAAGCCGCGCCGTTGCTTTTCGAAGAGGCCAAACGCCTGGGCGGCATGGCCTTTTCAGCCCTGCGTGCGAACTTTTTGGTCAACAAGGGCGGCGGCAGCAGCGTTGCCGCCCGTGAACGGATGGAGCGCGCCCGTGCGGCCGTTTTGGCGCGGCACGGCGTGGAACTGGAAGCGGAAGTGCGGCTATGGCCCTGATGTCCCGTTCACAAAGGCAAAGCGGCCGGACTTTGCGCCGCGCGCCGGAACCGCAGAAGCGCAGCGCGGGTAACAACCGCTATCGCACGCCCCCGAAGGAGTGGCGCTTGCCGCGGCTGCCCTGGCGCGGACTTTTCGCCACTGCCAGTTGGGTCGGCGCGGTGATAACGGCTCTTGTCCTGGTGGCGGGGATCAGTGTCTGTCTGCTGTACGGATACAGATATTTAACAATTTCGCCATATTTTGCCATAAAATCTATTGAAATTCAGGGCAATTTCAGGTTAACTTCTAGAGAAGTTCTAGACATCGCCGGACTGGACGAAGGAATGAACACCCTGTCGGTGTCCATTGACGAGGCGGAGCGCAATCTTGCCCAAAATCCCTGGGTCAGCGGCGTTTCGGTCAAGCGCATCCTGCCGGACGGCATGGTGATAACCCTGGCCGAAAAAGACCCGCGTTTCTGGGTGCAGCAGGGCGGTGCGCTGTATTATGCCGACGGATTCGGCAAGCCCATTGCAGCTGTGGCTTCGGGCAAATTCGCCTCTTTTCCCACTCTGGAGATAGAACAGGGCGCGGAAGATATGGCGGCGCGGTTGCCGGAGCTGATTCAGAGTCTGTCGCAGACGCGCCTTGCGGTCAGCATGGCCTCGGTTTCGTTGGTGCGGCTTTCGGCGGGCAGAGGGGTTGAAGTTTTTTTGGATAACAACCGTCTGGTGCTGTCCATAGGGCAGGAAGAGTGGCGGCGGAATCTGGACCGTCTGGCCGCCACTCTGGCGGATCTGAGCCGGCGGGGCGAGATGAAGCGGATACGTGAAGTACGGGTCCACGGGGCCAGCGTCTGGGTCATCATGAACGGCCCGGCGACGGCGGGGTAAAAAGCCCAGGGAGAAGCAGAATGGCTAAATCGGATCTTGTTGTCGGCCTGGATATCGGCACCACCAAAATTTGCGCTGTGGTCGGGGAAGTCACTCCCGAAGGCGGCGTGGACATCGTGGGTATCGGCACCAGCCCGTCCACGGGGCTGCGCAAGGGTGTGGTGGTCAAAATAGAGCAGACCGTGCAGTCCATCCAGAAAGCCCTGGAAGAGGCCGAACTGATGGCCGGCTGCGAGATACGCTCGGTGTACGCCGGCATTGCGGGCAGCCACATCAAGGGCTTCAACAGCCACGGAGTGATCGCCATCAAGGGCGGGGAAGTGACCCAGAAAGACCTGGACCGCGTCATGGAAGCGGCCCGGGCCATCGCCATTCCCGTGGACCGGGAAGTGCTGCACGCCCTGCCGCAGGAATATATTGTGGACGACCAGCACGGCATCATGGAGCCGCTCGGCATGTCCGGCGTGCGCCTTGAAGCGCATGTGCATATCGTGACCGCAGCCGTGACCAGCGCCCAGAACATGGTGCGTTCCTGCAACCGCGCGGGCCTGGACGTATCGGACGTGGTGCTCGAATCGCTGGCGTCCGCCGACGCTGTGCTGACCCAGGAAGAACGCGAACTGGGCGTCGCCCTGGTGGACCTGGGCGGCGGCACCACGGACATTGCGATCTTCCACAACGACAGCATCAAATATACCGGAGTGCTGGCCCTTGGCGGCCAGAACCTGACCAACGACATCGCCTTCGGTCTGCGTACGCCTATGGCCTCTGCCGAGAGCATCAAGGTCAAGTACGGCTGCGCCATGGTGGATCTGGTGCAGCAGGACGAAGTGGTCGAACTGCCCAGCGTGGGCGACCGCGAGGCGCGGCCTTTGTCCCGTCGCATTCTGGCGGAGATCTGCCAGCCGCGCATGGACGAAATACTGTCTCTGGTGGATCAGGAGCTGACGCGGTCCGGATATAAAAATCTGGCCGGCGCCGGGGTGGTGCTGACCGGCGGCACGGCCCTGATTGAGGGCTGCCAGGAACTGGGGGAACAGATTTTCAATCTGCCCACCCGCATAGGCTACCCCCGCAACGTGGGCGGGCTGCGCGACGTGGTGAACAGCCCCAAATATGCGACGGCCGTCGGCCTGCTCTGTTACGGCTCGAAGAAGGAAGGCGGCAGGAGCGACGGGGGCTTTCGCATTCGCGACGAGAATATCTTCCACCGGCTGCTGGGCCGGATGAAGAAATGGTTTGTCGATATATCGTGACGGGATTGGAAACGGAATTTTTCGGCGGTGTTTTTATTCATTGCGAGAGAAAGGGAGAGGCATACCATGGAATACACAGACATCATGATTGATGCCGGGGCGAAAATCAAAGTTATCGGCGTCGGCGGAGGCGGCGGCAATGCCGTCAACAACATGGTCGCGGGAGCGTTGACCGGGGTTCACTTCATCACGGCCAATACCGATATGCAGGCGCTGGGCAGATCCCTGGCGGAGCACAAAATCCAGCTGGGCGACAAGCTGACCCGGGGCCTGGGCGCCGGGGCCAACCCCGAAATGGGCGAACAGGCCGCGCTGGAGACTATTGACCAGATCAAGGCGGCCATCGGCGGGGCGGACATGGTTTTTGTCACCGCCGGCATGGGCGGCGGCACCGGAACGGGCGCGGCGCCTGTTATCGCCGAGGCGGCTAAGGCAATGAACGCCCTGACCGTGGGCGTCGTGACCAAGCCTTTTTATTTTGAGGGCAAAAAGCGGCTGGAAGCGGCCGAAGCGGGCATCGCGGCGCTTCGTCAGCATGTGGACAGCCTGATCATCATTCCCAACGACCGGCTGATCCAACTGGCTCCGAAAAAAGCGGCCTTCGTCGACATGCTGAAAAAGGCGGACGAGGTGCTGTATTCGGCGGTCAAGGGCATTTCGGACCTGATCATGCTGCCCGGTTTCATCAACCTTGATTTCGCCGACGTGCAGTCCGTGATGAGCGAATCGGGCTACGCCATGATGGGCGAAGGCCGGGCCAGAGGCGAAGCGCGGGCCAGAGAGGCGGCCATGGCCGCCATTACCAGCCCGCTGCTTGAAGACGTGTCCATCGGCGGAGCGCGGGGCGTGCTGATCAACATCACCTGCGGGCCGGACATGACCATTGACGAGGTCAGCGAAGCTTCGGGCATCATCTCTGAAGAAGCCCACGAGGACGCCCGTATCTTCTTCGGCACGGTCTTTGACGACTCCGTGGGCGATGAGATGCGAATCACCGTCATCGCCACCGGCATAGACGTGCCGGCCGCCCAGGCCGCTTTGCCCAAAAGCGCCGGCAATCTGGTGCAGTTTCGCCAGGGCATGAGCAGGTCGGCAGCGGCCGCGCAGCCGCAGAATCAACCCGCCCGGGACAGCCTGCACCAGGCCCCGGTGGAGCGGATGTTCGGCGGCGAGCGCAACATTCCTTCGTATCTGCGCAAGCCCGGACAGGTCGCCCCCGCCCCCGCCCCCGCGGTCCGGCCCGCGGTTGCGGCCGCGACGCCCGCGCACGCGCCGGGCGAAGATGCGTTCATTTTTGACGAAGACGAATTCGAAACGCCTTCATTCCTGCGGCGCAACGCCAACTGACGGCGCCGCCGGGACAAACCCGGCGCGGGAAACCGCCGCCCGCGCCATGCGCGGCAGAAGAGATTGCCTCTCTCCTTCTGCCGCGCTTTTCTTCTTTCAGCAAATGGGGATTTTCATTTCTGGCGGTGTCAGACTTCGCTTTTTATGGTGGTCGAGTACCTTCTGACAGGCATATCGTTAACTTGATCCCGTGTGGGCAGGCTCAACCCTCGCCGCTTCGGGGCTCGGCGGCGCAGATTTTCTTTGAATTAGCCATTGAGTTATTCTAATAAAAATTGTTTTTTTAGAATAGTCTTTGGCCTAATTCCAAAAATTCAAATCAGTCCGTGAATAGTTTAAGATATCGGCCAAAGCTGAATATCCGTCCACGCATCTGCCCGGTAATTTCTGACAGGATCCCCAGGCGAGCTAATTCACGGACGAGAGTATGCGCTGTGCCGTGAGAAATGCCCAATTCACTTTGCAGCTCGGCGGCGGTGATGATCGGCTGACGAAATAAAAAATCCAGAGCATCTCTGGCGGTCACAGCACGCTTGCCCAAGGATAGAATCTGTTTTTCTGCCTCCGTGCGCAGGGTAAGTATCTTTCGGAAAACGTCACGCCCTTTAAGAGCTGTCTCTGTCACGCCAGATAGAAAAAAGCGAACCCAGTGGATCAGATCGTTGCTGACGCGGACTCGCATCAAGGCATCATAGTAACTAGCGCGATTACGCTCAAAATAATGAGAGAGATACAACGAAGGCTTGATCAGAAGGCTATGATCTACCAGATAAAGCGGAATCAACAGTCGTCCGATGCGACCGTTGCCGTCAAGAAAAGGGTGAATCGTCTCAAACTGGTAATGGCTGAGGGCGATACGGATCAGATGGGGAACGGTGATATTTTCATTGTGCCAGAAAAGTTCTAGGTCGGCCATCAGATCCGGTACATTTTCGTGATGTGGGGGGATAAACACGGCATCGCTCAGACTGCTTCCACCTATCCAGTTCTGGCTGACGCGAAATTCGCCGGGTTGCTTTTTGTCTCCCCGGACGCCCTGCATCAAAATGGCGTGCGTTTCCTTTAATAAGCGATTGGAAAGCGGCAAATCGGTTAATCTGTCAATAGCAGAGTTGACGGCGGCGATGTAGTTATGAACTTCACGCCAGTCATCTCGTTTTTCAGGGCGGACGTATTCTTCAGAAAGCAGCACCTCTTCAATCCCGGTCTGGGTACCCTCAATGCGGCTGGAAGTTTGCGCTTCTTTGACAACATGCATCCGAATGAAAAGATCAACGTTGGGCACAATAAGCGAAAATGCGTTGAGTTCTCCCAATGCGTGATTGGCGGATTCAAGTAGCTGGTGGATTTGGGCATCTTTCCATGTCCAACTGTGATTGATGTGTATAGGTTCGAAGCTTTTATATTGATACCGCGGGTGCCAACGGCCTGCTTTGAATGTTTCGAAATCCATGGCAATTCCCTTTGGTTCTCGTGCCGACGGAACGGGCGAAAAGAGAATGCTTTTGTCCTGCTGGCCGTCGAGCCACCTGTCAACATGAACACGCGGTTGTCCTTCAACTGGGGAAACCGACGCACCGGGCGGAACTGAGTTTACCGGGCGGGCTGCGCCTTCCGCCATGCAATCGGACTCCGTTCTACACGATTTCCACCAACTCGATGGCAAAGGTCAGGCGCTGCCCGGCCAGGGGATGGTTGGCGTCCAGAGTGACCGCTTCGTCCGTGACCTCGGTGACCAGAGCTTCGAATTCCGTGCCTTCCTGGGTGGTCAGTTGCAGGGCCATGCCCGGTTCCGGCTTCAGGTGGGGCGGAAATTCGCTGTGGGGCAGGCTTATGACCAACTCTTCGGTGTGCGCGCCGTAAGCTTCTGCGGGCTCTACAGTCACGGTGGCCCGCCGGCCCGCGGAAAGGCCGACAACGGCCGCCTCAAAGCCGGGGATGAGCATGCCGCTGCCCAGAACGGCTTCCAGGGGTTCTCTGTCTTCCGAACTGTCGAATACTGTGCCGTCTTCAAGGGTTCCGGTATAGTGGACCCGGACGGTGTCGCCGTTTTTCGCGATCATGACGCTCCCGTTTTGATTCCGTTACCGTTGCCGCGTGCATCCGTCGCGGCAAGCTCGTGCTGCGCCTCGAACTCGGCCGCCCCGCGCAGTTCGCTTTTCATCTCGCTGAGCCGCTCCAGAAACAAATCCACAAGAGAGGGCAGAAATTTGCGCTCGCGTTGTTCCTTGATATACCGGAGTACCTCGTCTTCCGCCAGTCCCTTTCGGTACACGCGGTCGGAAAGCATGGCGTCGTAAACGTCGACAATGGAGACGATCTGCGCTTCCAGCGGTATGGCAGGGCCCTTCAGCCCTTTGGGATAGCCCGAGCCGTCCCAGTTTTCGTGGTGGCAGCGGGCTATGCATTCGGCCATGCGGATGGTGGCGTTGCGCGAACCGGACAGGATTTTAGACCCGATGGCGGCGTGTTGCTGAATCTGCCGGTATTCCTCGGGGTCCAGTCTGGCCTTCTTGAGCAGCACGGAATCGCTGATGCCGATCTTGCCGATGTCGTGCAGCGGCGCGGCGGCTTTGATCATGTCGATGCGCCTTTGATCCCAGCCGAGAAAACCGCCCAGGCAGGCGCTCATGAGGCCGATGCGGCTGACGTGCTGGGCTGTTTCATGGTCGCGCCATTCCAGCGCGTTGAACAGGCGGCCCACGATTTCCGCCTGGGTTTCCCGGATGTCCACGGTCTGCTTGCGGACCAGGGATTCCAGGCTGGTGTTGTATTCGCGCAGGGCGCGTTCCGAGTCGACGAGCCTGCGGCCGACCTGGACGCGAAGCTGCAACTGTTTTTCATTGAAGGGCTTCACGATGTAGTCGTCGACCATGCCCTCGGTGAAGCCCTGCACCAAGTCTTCGGTCTCGCCCTTGGCCGTGAGCAGAATGATGTAGATGTAGCGGGAGGACCGCGTGAGTTCGCGCGCCTTGGACGCGAACTCTATGCCGTCCATAAGCGGCATGTTCCAGTCGGTGATGATCATGTCGATGGAATCGGGGGCGGCCAGCAGGTGGGCGAGAGCGTCCTGGCCGTTTTCCACGTCGGTGACCGTGTACCCCCATTGGCGCAACTGCGAGGCCAGGACGAAACGCGCCATCTCCTGATCTTCGGCGATTAAGATGTTCATAGCGTTACCCTGCCGTTTTTTTTCGTATCCTGTCCCATGTATACGGCCAATTCCGCACAAAGAACGCCGAGATCCGCTTCCACGGCCCGGAACAAGGTTTTCGCCTCCTCGGCCCTGTCGGGCAGGCCGCCCGCTTTGCCCAGAGACTCGAGCGCAAGGATGTTTTTGTACAGTTCTCCGTTTGTGTAATAGTTTGTTATCCCCTTGAGCGCGTGCACGGTTTTTGCCAGCGCGCCGGAATCGGCGCCGTCAAGGACCTCGGAAACCTTCTGCAGCAGTTTGCCCGCGTCGCGCAGGTAGATCTGGATTGCCCGGACAACGATTTCCCGGTTATTCCCCAGAGAATTCCGGATAAGATCCGGTTCAAGAATGCGAAACCCGGCGCGCTCTTCCGGCGCGGCGTCTTTTTCCGCCTCCGGGGGGCTTGGGGTCTTTTCCGCGCAGCCGTCCTGGCCGAGGGAAAATTCCTTGGCGATCGTGTTGATGACTTCCTGCAGTTTTGCCAGGTGCAGGGGCTTGGTGATGTAGCCGTCCATGCCCGCGGCAAGGAGCTTTTCTTTGTCGCCGCTCAGGGCATGGGCCGTCATGGCGACAATGGGCGTGTATTTGGCCAAAATGCCGCAGGCTTCGTATTCGCGGATGCGCTGCGTGGCTTCGACGCCGTCCATGACCGGCATCTGGATGTCCATGAAGACGAGATCGTACGATCGTTCGCTCAGCGCTTCCAAAGCCAGCCTGCCGTTTTCGGCCACGCGCACGTTATGCCCCATTTCTTTGAGCATATGCGTTGCAACGGCCTGGTTCATCTCGATGTCTTCCACCAGCAGCAGGTCCAGACAGAAGTCCGGCACGGGCAGGATTGCGCTCGCGGCCGTGCTTTCAAAGGCTTTTTTGGCCGCCGGCGACTCGTTGACGCCAAAGACGTTGCGGATGGCGCGAAGCAGGTCTTCCGGCCGTACCGGCTTGGCAAGGTTGGCCCTGTACAGCGGTTTTTTTGCTTCATCCGCCGGTACGAGGCCGGAGGAAAGCAGGATGACGGGGATGTTCTTCAGGAATTCATTGGCCTGCATGGCTTTCATCAGGTCGATGCCGTCCTTTTCGGGCATCTGCAAATCGCTGAGCACAAGCTCGACGGGGTTTTGCGCGCTCGCGGCGAAGCGCATGTGGCGCAAGGCCTCGTCAACGCTGGCGCATTCATATCCCGATATGTCCCAGGCGCGCAGTTGTTCCATGAAAATGTGCCGGTTGGCGGCGTTGTCGTCCACGACCAGCACCTGCTTGCCTCTGAGCGCTTCCGCCGACAGATGCTCCGGCGTTTCCGGTTCCGGCAGAGCCGGCAGGCGCAGCTTGAAGGAAAAGGTGCTGCCCTTGCCGGGTACGCTTACCAGATCCAGGTTCGAATCCATGAGGCCAGCCAGCCTGTGCGCGATGGCAAGGCCAAGGCCCGTGCCGCCGAAACGCCGCGTGGTGGACCTGTCCACCTGCTCAAAGGCGTCGAAAATGGTTTTTTGCTTGTCCGGGTGAATGCCTATGCCGGTATCGGCCACGCTGATCCGCATGCCGGTTTCATCGCCCGAGGTGGGAACACACTGCACCTGCAAGACGACTTCGCCCTGCTCGGTGAACTTCAGGGCGTTGTTGAGCAGATTCATGAGTATCTGGCGGATGCGGTTGTAGTCGCCCAGAAAATGGTCCGGCAGCTTCGAATCGATTTGCACGATCAGTTCGATATGTTTTTTATAGGCGATGGGGGACAGGCTTTTCACCGTATCGAAGACAAGGTCGCGCAGGCTGAAGGGCATGGGGTCGATGAGCAACTTGTGGGCCTCGATCTTGGAGAAGTCGAGCAGATCGTTGAGCACGGCCAGCAGGCTGTCCCCGCCGTTTCTGATGGTCGCGGCCATGGATGCCTGGTCCGAGGTCAGTTTTGACTGCAGCAGCAGATCGGCCATGCCGATAATGCCGTTGAGCGGGGTGCGGATTTCGTGGCTCATGTTGGCGAGAAATTCGCTCTTGGCCCGGCTGGCGGATTCCGCCGCGTCCTTGGCCGTGGAGAGGTCCGCCGTGCGCTCGTCAACACGCTGTTCCAGTTCCTGGGTCAGGTCGCGCAATTGCATTTCGGCCAGATCGCGTTCTCCTATGCGGTGCCGCAAAAGCCGGGTGGTATAGGCGATGCCCAGCAGGCCAACCAGCCATAGCCCGGCGTGGCTCATGGCCGACTGCCGGGCGGCGACGGCCGCCGAGGCCAGAAAGGGTTCCATGGGCACGGAAACGCTGATGCCGCCGCGCACGGAACCCACGGTATAGCCCTGAAAGGCATGGCAGGGCATGCAGCTCTCTTCGGTTATCAGGGGGCGGATGAGGCGCATCTGGTCCTTGCCCGCATAGGGCATGCGCTCGGACACTTCTTCAACTTCCTGTTTTTCAAGCCGGCGCAGGGCGCGTTCCTCCCACGGGTCGGGCTTGTTGGCCGGGCGGATGGGGTCGGTGCTGGTAATGTGGCCGGAAACGCCGGACTTCAACTCCCCAAGCTCATGCACCAGACGGGTCATGAAGGCGGGGTTGACCTTGGTCATGACGCCTTGCGGCGTTTCAATTTCCCGGCCTTTCGGCGACAGATAGGGGTTGGGCTCGATGCCCGTGCTGGGGCTGACGAGCACGTAGACGCCGCCCATGTTGGAATTCCAGCGGCGGTAGATGACGTCTTTTTCAAAAGCTGTCCCGGCCTGGATGCGCGCGTAGCTTTCCGCCCTGACATGCATTGCGCGGATGGTATACAGCGCCGAGAGGCCGAGGACGGCCGTCCAGATCAGGGCGAGGACAATGCCGATGCGGCCGACAAGCTTCATGTCGGGCGAGGGCGGTGGCGCGGCGGCTGAGGATGCCTGTTTCATGGCGGGACACCTCCTGAAAAACTATCGTCAACTGCGAGTAATCCATTTTTGACGCTGCATGTTGCGGATAAGTCCGCAATAGGCCGAGCAACAGAATAATATAGAATGCATGACCGCAGACCCGCAGGTTTATATGCGTTTCTCAAGTAATATGAAGAAGGACACTATTCGTCCTATAGAGGAAAATTACAGCATTGGGTGGAATACTGCAAGAAAAAATAGAAACGCATATGTATTTTATGCTATCTAGCTGTGGATATAGGATAAAAGAAGTGAAAAAACGGCCCGTCGAAGCTTGCTGATTGACAAGGCGGGCTTCGCCACCTAAATTTTGCTAGAAGTCACTTCATAATGAATTATTAAGTGACTTCTAACGCCGGACGGCAGTCCGGCGCGTCGCCCAAGGCGGCGCAAGCGAGTCCGAAACCACGTTTTCGGGCGAAGCGATCCTCATAAATCGGCCCTTGGCCGATTTATGAAATGAGTCCCGGCAACCCCCAACTAATCGAGCATGATATGGCAAGCGTGCGTTCGCACTATACGGATTCGGTCAATTTTTTCGGCGGCACGACCCCGGAACAGCTTACCCGGGAATACGGCAGCCCGCTGTATGTTTACAGCGAGGCGATTCTCCGCAAGCGCTGCAAAGAACTGCTGGCCCTTTCTTCTCACCCCGGTTTCCGGGTATGCTTTTCCGGCAAGGCCAACGCCAACCTGAGCCTGCTGCGCATCATCCGCGACTGCGGCCTTTCGGCCGACGCCATGTCGCCGGGCGAACTCGCCCTGCAACTGGCCGCGGGTTTCGCGCCGGACGATCTGGTTTACGTCTGCAACAACGTGTCCGGCGAAGAGATGCGCCAGGCCGTGCAAGCGGGGCTGCTGCTCAGTCTTGATTCCCTGTCCCAGGTGGATCTGTTCGGGTCTTTATTTCCCGGCCGCAAAGTCATGGTGCGGCTGAACCCCGGCATCGGCGCGGGGCACAGCCGCAAAGTCATAACCGGCGGGGATGAGACTAAGTTCGGAGTGCGGGCGGACGAGCTGGACGCGCTGGACGCCGTCATGCGCAAGCATTCACTGGTTCTGGCGGGTCTCAACCAGCATATAGGCTCGTTGTTCATGGAGCCGGACGCGTACCTGGCGGCCGTGCAGTGGATGCTGGAAACCGCGAAAGCCTTTCCGGGGCTGGAGATCATCGATTTCGGCGGCGGCTTCGGCATTCCGTACCACAAGTATGAAGGCCAGGCCCGTCTGGACATGGCGGCGCTGGGCGCGCGCTTTGACGGCATGCTGCAAGCCTGGACGAAAGAGAACGATTATCGGGGCAAGTTCATTGTGGAACCCGGCCGCTACGCGGTGGCGGAATGCGGGCTGGTTCTGGGCACGGTGAACGCGGTGAAGAGCAACGCGGCCATCCGTTTTGTGGGCACGGACATCGGCTTTAACGTGCTGGCCCGTCCCATGATCTATGAAGCTTTTCACGACGTGGAAATCTACCGGACCGGGGCCGGGCCGGAAACGGACAGTCTGGCCCAGACCATTGTCGGCAACATTTGCGAAAGCGGCGACATTTTGGCCCGCGATCGCGTTTTGCCGCCCATGCGCGAAGGCGACATCATCGCCATGCTGGATGCCGGGGCCTACGGCTATGCCATGTCCTCGCCCTACACCCAGCGTTTTCGCCCGGCGGAGGTGTTGATCGGCCTGGACGGCAAGGCGAAGCTGATCCGCCGTCGCGAGACCGTGGAAGATCTGCTGCGCCTGTTTCCGGAAAGCTGATTTTACTTCCGGTGAAATAGCCGCTTAACGGCGGGCCAAGTTGATTCGGATCATCCTGGCCATCACCCCTTAGGGGCGGCTTTGCCGGCCAGGTTCACTGTCCTGCGAAATTGCCGCCTGCGCTTGTTTTGCTGCAAGGATTTGCGGGCAAATCCTTGCAGCGCGCCTCAATGAAATGTTCTATTTCCGGGCAGGTCCATACATGCGTTGATGCCCCGGCGAGCCTTACGGACCCGCCCCGGCGCGGCCTTCTTGACAAATTTCTGTTTTTTTGCTAATATTTTTATCTAGAAATATTTCTATATCGTAATTATTGCTGTCCTCTTTCTCCGCCTTAGCTCCCGTCGCCTGAAAATGATTATCCGCCCGCCTTTGGCGGGCGGAGCATCCCAACATCTTGCCTGTCCGCACGGCGCGGGCAGGCGTGTGCCCGTATGAATGCGACCGCTCGAACCCCATCGGCCCGGCCCGGAAGTTCAGAAACGGCAAACTGGTTGCCGAGTATCTGTGGCTGGACGCCCTGCGCCTTTCGGGCTGCCTGGACCACGAGCGCCAGTTGGAATACGCGTTCAGCTACGGCAAATCCGGCGGCATGCCGAACGGGGTGCGCGTCACGCTCCTGCCCTCATCCCGCCGCCCGCCGGAAAAACCCGCCCGGGATCGCGATTGGGTGGAAGAAAGCACGGACTGGCTCGGAGCC